>JAQULY010000041.1 GCA_028718445.1 Kiritimatiellia bacterium | reverse complement strand
GTGTTTCTTGTTGTCCTCTTCGTCCGTCAACCACCACTCGGGATTCGGAGGCGTGATCACGCCGCGCTCCACGGCAATGGCGTAAAGCGGACCGGAGTTCGGGCCGAAGGTCCCTTCATAACCCGAATCCGCGCCGGTCCAAGTCATGAACTCCTTGCCGGTGCCGTAGGGACCATGGAACATGCCCCCTGCAAAACCATGTTCGAGGCTGTCGGCTATGGCGCGGGCTTCGGCTGCCAAGCCGTTGCGCGACAAGGCCCGAAGGTAATAGGTGGCAGCAAACGGCGATAGCGCGCCGTCGGTGTAGTTCTCGTAGGTCGGTTTGGTCTGGTACCCGAGCCGGGGCAGCATGTGGTCCTCCGGCGCGATGGGCAGCAGGTTGAGCGGCAGGCCCACGTATCCGCTTTCCGGAAACACCTCCCGCCGCATCGCCTCGAGATTCGTGAGAGCCTGCCGCGCAATCGCCGGTTCCATGACGCCAAAGGCACAAGCCACGCCGTTGACCCATATAAACCCGTAGTCATGGAGCTTGCCGTCACGGCTGCGCCACCCGGACACCCAGCCGGTCGCGGGATTGACCAGTTGGCGGGCATAGTTGGCAGCCAGCGCGGCGGCGGCCTCGGCACAGCGCGCGGTCAACTCCACGTCGCCCAGGCGGGCACAGAGGGCGGCGGCGTTCTTCAGGCCGCGGAACGACCAGGCATTGACATAGGCGTCGATGTGACCGAAGCCGACCACGTCCATGGCGTTGCTGCTCCAACGGTAAGTTCCGGCATTTCCGGAGAGCGAGCGGCAGACGATCATGCCTTCCCTGGGGTCAAAGCTGTCCAGGATGCGCCGGGCGGCGGCGCGAATGCCGGGGCCGACGTGTGTGAGCCAGGCGCGATCGTCGGCAAGCTGCACGATCCGGCCAGCCCCGCAGAGCAGGATCGGATCGGAATCGAGATAGAGTCTGCGGTGGTAGCCGTAGCCGCCGCCGTCCAGCAACGCGCGGCCGACGGAGAATTTGACCAGATCAAGCGGGTCCGGCCCGACTGACGGTCGTGCGGTGAACGCGGCGAAATCGAAGGCAGTGTGCTGGTTGACGTGGCAGTTCGTCGAAATCGCGTTGTTCGAAAAGCCTCCGAACTCCGGACGAAACGCGGAGAAGCCCGCGGTCCAGCATTTCCGCACTCCCTCCGAAAGCGTGGCTTCCTTCGCGGCGGACGCCGGCAACAGGGCGCATGGACGCAGCTCGAAGACCGCACGCTGTCGGCCGCGCGGAATCATCAGCGGCGTATTCGGCGTGTCGGCTGTCGCGAGCACAAACCCAGTGGAACGCGCATCGGAACAACGGTAGCTCTCGGTGTGCAAATTTCCGTTTCCTTCGAGCAGCCGCACCGCCAGGCAACCGCCGCTGTCGGCCGCGATCAGGGCAGGCAATTCGACGAATCCGTTCCGGCCTTCTCTGTCCAGCGGCACGGCCGCCATGCCGGTCAATCCGGACCGCATGTTCCAGAGCAGTCGCCAGACTTCGCCCTCGATGACGGGCAGGTCCGTTTCGGCCTCCTGTTCGAACTCAACCGTCAACGCCTCAGCGGTTATGGAGAAGACCGCGTTGACGGTGATGCCGGTGCCGGTGGCAATACCGCGATACGTCACCCGGTTGCCGGTCGCCTCGACGGTGCCGGTCATGTTCTGGGGCACGAAAGTGCCAGTTGCCGTGATGTAGGACGGTCCGTTCTGCCCACCGAGGGCATCCCCGCCACTCCCGAAACTCCCCCTGAAGAACAGGCGGTTGCCGGCGGGAGGTCGGTCGCCGAAATGATTCCAGTCGAGCTGAGTCAGCATCGGCCGGATCAGGGAGAACCCGACCCGCAGACGGTCGCCGCTAAACACCAGTTCCAGCGGATTGCGCGTATCGAGCGTCATGCCTTCCGGCGCAATGGGGTTGCAGACCCCGCGACTTAGTTTGCGCCGGTACGGCGGCACAGAAACCTCGCCCAGCTCCTCGCCGACCGCGCTCAATTGATGAAGGATGCCGAACGGCACATTGTATGGGCCGCCATTGCACTCGCCGTGGTTCGGCCACACGGGGTGTTCACGGTCGCATTCCACCCGCAGCAGGTCGGTCTCGATGCTCCCAAGTTCAATCCCGTGCGGAACCTGTTCCGCCATGGCCTTCCTGAAATGCGCCTCCATCTCCTCGATCGCCATCTCCTGCGTAAGGCTTTCCCCGGCGCACTTCGCATTCGGCGCCAGTTCGACATCCGCGATAACCTTCCAGCGGTTCGCGGCGCGATCCAGGACCGAAACCATCACGTGCGCCGGGTGCGTGGGGACATTCGGTACCCAGCGGCCGTAATTCACCAACGGCAGGTCCAGGCGCGCCACCCGCACCAGACGCAGAAAACGCAGGTACGTCACGGCCGTCTGCGCATGGATTTCACGCTCCAGCTCGGGGTGCAGGATCGTCCGCCGCCCGGCATGGTTCACAGCATAGGTCTTCAAAGAGATTGTCTTGGGAGTGCTTGGTTTCACGGTCTCTTCATTTCCAGGGCGGCCATCCTTGTGCCCCAACGTCAGCGCCCGCCCTCCGGGTGACCGACGCGGGCACGAGGTAGTGGTGAAGCGCTTTGTTCGGCATTCTCGATTGTCTTCGCAACGAAATCGGCAAAAGAACGAAGCCGCTTCCAGTATTCTGCCTCATCTGAAACGAGCACATCGTCATGGCCCGCATTGGGAACCCAGTAGGCGAACTTGGGCTCAGGCGCGAGGTTGTACAGCTTTTTCCCGTGCCAGGTCTTTATTGTCTGGTCGTCCTCGCCGTGGATAAAGAGGACGGGACATTGGAGTCTCTGGATCTCTCGATCATTTCGCATCTTGTCGATTGGAGATAGGGGAATTTGTGAAATTGCGCGGAAGGCCGTCAGAAATGCACTCTCAATGATAACACCACTGACGGGCTGACGGTTTGCCAAATTCAAGACAATCGCCGCGCCGAGGGAGCGTCCGTGAAGGATGATCCTGTCGGGATGTATGCCTTTCCGTTCAACAAGATACTTGTAGACTGTGCTGATATCCTCATAAGCGTTGACTGTGCTAGGCTTCCCGTCGCTGATCCCATAGCCTCGATAGTCAAAAGAGTAGACTTCAAATCCCACGGAGCGGTATTCCTCCATAATATCACGCACTCCGCCAATATCCTCGGCATTCCCATGCACGTAAAGAACCACCTGTGATGCGGCTGGATTTGTGAGGGCAAGGATCGCAATTCTGTGCCCGTCCGGTGTGGCTATGCGATACACTCCATTACCTTCCGTATACGTCGGTGGCGGGGCTTGGAAGGCAATGCGATCTGAAAACAAGTATGCCCATGCGAGAATTGCGAGAAGGCAGAGGAATATTTCTATCAGGGAGCGAAACAGCCTGCGAAGCGTGAACTCTCCGATAAGCCACTTCTTCCATAGCTGCCCATTGGTGTTGATCAGTTGGGCGGACATTGTCAATTGCTGTGTGTATATGTCTTTGGCCGAACGGTGCAGATGAGTCGCCTGCCCAGCAGGGGCGGGTCGTACTCGCTGTCAAGCGTCGCCTGCACCTGCTGGTTGGCCGTCTTTGTCGTTGTCCATTTCAATCCGTGTCCAGTCAAAGACCGTAAACAGACCTTCCGCCCTGCGATGCAGCAAGTCCTGGTAGGCGCGCTGTGCGTCACGCGGGTCGGCTTGCGTTATCAGGCCGTCCGTTCTGATACGCCCGTCCGCCAGCCATCGGAGTGCCGAGTCGAATCCGGTATGGATGCTGTGCGGACTGAAGTCGGGCCTACAGGGTCAGACCTAGAACCTAGCTTTTAGGCACTACTCACGTTCCCCTCTGCTCGCGTCTTGCTTGCGCTCAGACGCCTGATGAGCTTTCGTTCGGCGGCGCCGAATGCGGGGTCGTGCGCCAGAGCCGCCTGCGCCCGCTTCCGCGCTTTGCCGACCGCCGCCTCGCTTCCATAACCCAGGTATTGTGCTACCATGCGTTGCGATGCGCCGCTCAGGCGGCAACACCACTCCACCGCCAACGCCTTGCGGTCACCTAACCGGTGGCCGTGGAAACGCACATCCGACAGGGCCACGCCCAGCACCTCAGCGGCCGCGTCCGCAACAACATCCAACGCCGGCCTGCTGTCCTCAGGCCAGACAATGTCTCCCGTCACCGTCCGCTCCAGCCGCCGCTCCTTTAGCTCGTCCTCCGCTTCTTCCCGGAACTTGTCGTCGCCTATGGCGTATCGGCTCTTGCCGATTTCATCACGGAAGTACATGCCGTATGCCGTGTTCAGCCGCTGCATGAACCGCTGCACATTACCCATTGGCGTCTCGACAAACAGATGGTAATGGTTCGGCATCAGCGCATATGCATACAATATCACCCCGTCCGCATCCAGCGCGGCCTCCAACTGCTCCATGAACCGCGCGTAATCCTCCGGAGCCAGGAACAACGCCGCGCGCCCGTTTCCCCGCCCCGTCAGATGGTACTTCGCTCCCGCAAACCGAACTCGCCAAGGTCGTGCCATGGCCCCTACTGTACTAGACTAATCGCACCCTCCGCAACTATATTCTAGATTCCAGGTCTGACCCTGGCAGCAGCAGATGAGTGACTGGACGGAACGGCTTCAATGCCGCCCAGACCAACTTGACTACATACCGAAGGATTCGGACATGAGGTTCGTTGCCAAGCCCAAGCGTAGACGGAGCGAAGGACATGAATAAACACAAGCCCGCCCACAAAGGGCGGTCGGGGAAGGTGTCGTCACTTGACTCCTACTCTTTAATGAGTGACCCTGGCAGCCTGGCAGCACGCTGGCAGCACGTTGTGGCTAGTCCACAGCGCTCGCTTCAACGGATACAAATGACCGTTCCCGATGACTTCACGGCGATGAAACGGATTTCCGCCATGCCCCGGTACGTATCGATGTCCGCGCGCCAATTGCTGTTCGCGGTGACGCGCACAAACCGGGCACGGACGGGTTCGGTGAACGTGTAGTTGCCGCCGCGGTACGAGGCCGAGGCTGTACTCGGCTCGAACCGGGTCTGATCGATCGGCGCCGTCGTAAAGCCGCCGCCGCCGATCGGTCCGACCGTTGAGATCGAGACCACAGCGTTACTGATCGAGCGCCCGACGCCACTATCTGAACCGTTGTAGTTCCACAGGTGAATGCCATAGAGATTGTAGGCCTTGCCCAGATCGAACGTGATCGCCGCAGGGCTTGCCGTGCCATCCGAGATCCACTGGTCGTTGGGGTTGCCGGCGGTCGCGTTGTGCGTGGGGAACAAGGCCGGCGCCGGCACCGGGTCGCCTGTCAGGAGATCGGCCGACAAGCCGGAGCCGTTGATAGCGTCCAGAGGGCCGCGCGAAGCCCATTGGCTGCTGGCCTGAGCAGTGACCGGTTTCACGATGACACCCTGCCGTGGATCCGGCGCCCCCCAGAAACGGATTTCCGCGATGCCTGTCATCTGGTCCGATGGCGCGTAGTTGCTGTGGATTACGAACCGTACAAGGCGGGCCCGAACGGGTTTCTGGGAGAAGAGATAGTCCTCGCCACGGTACGTCGCGGCCTGTGGACTGCGCACGAAACGTTCGGAATCCAGCGCGGCGGTCACGAAGTTGTTCCCGCCGGCGGATACCGAGACCACGGCGTTACTCATGGAACGGGCACTATTGGAGTCTCCGTTGTAATTCCACAGATGGAACCCGTTGAGGTCGTAGGTCGCACCGAGATCGAGCGTGACGGTGGCAGGCAGCGCGGACCCGTCCGTGAGCCATTCATTGTTGGGGTTGCCGCCGCTGGCATCGTGCGTGGGGTACTTGAACGGCGCCGGATCGCCCGTCAGCAGATCGGACGACAGTCCGGAGCCGTTGATGGCATCCAATGGCGTGCGCAAGGAGTACTGGCTGCTGGCCACGGCGCTGAGCGGCTTGACGATCAAAGTCTGCGAAGGGTTCTGCTTGCCCACGAACCGGATTTCGGCAATGCCGGTGTCGCCCGCACCATAGCTGTTGGTGACCGTGAGTTTCACGAAACGGGCGACGACGGGACCATCGAACGTGTAGGCGTCACCAGTATAGGCGCTGGTCCCCGGCGCTTGAGCGAAGGTCGAAGGGGTGATGGCCACCGTGGTGTAGGTTCCTCCCCACAGCTTGACCTCCAGCTTGGCGTTTTTGATGCAACGCGTCCCGTTACCAGGCTGGTTCCAGTTCCATAGATGAAATCCCTCGATCTGGCGCGGGATCCCGAGGTCGAACTCCATCCAAGGCTCCCCAGGCGCAACCAGGCCGATGAACATGTAGTACCATTCGGCACTGTCCGTTGGGAACGTGACCGGCACGGCATCGCCAGTCATCAGGTCGGTGGATAACCCGGATCCGTTGACCGCGAGCTCGATATTCCGTCCGGAACTCCCGGCACTGGAGGTTGCCGCTTGGGGTTTAATGATGCCGTCCGTGCCGAGCGCCCAGCCCGACGTCAACGCCATTGCTATGCCTGCGAGAAGCGGTAATACCTTCAAGCAATCTATCGTCAGACTTTTCATGATGTACTCCCTAACTTAACCGGTTTGGTTACCACGTTCCGGACTCCGCTTGCTTCCTCGCACCGCACGACTCCCGCACCACCAGTTCGGGAGTGGTGAGATTCTCGACCGGCGGCTTTCGCTCAGGGTGCTCGATCAGGTCGATCAGAAGCGTGGCTGCCCGTTCGCCGATCTCCGTCGTCTTCTGATCGACGCTACTCAGACGGGGGCGGACATGGGCACCTTCCTCCAGGTTGGCGAATCCGATCACCGCCACGTCCTCCGGCACGCGCTTGCCGGCAACCTCAAGCGCTTCCATGGCGGCAATCGCCGCCATGTCGTTGTTCGCGAACAGAGCGGTGAATTTTGTGCGAGCCAGAAGAGCGTGTATGGCGGCGCGGTTGTCGTCGGGAGCTCCCCCGCCGGTCTCCTCGATCAGCGTCGGGTCTACCGGCAGGTTCACCTCACGCAAGGCCTGCTCATACCCTGCCGTGCGAGCGTCGCCGACGGGGCCGCGTTGCTGGGAGGACCACGCAAAGGCGGCGATGCGCCGGTGCCCCAAACCGATCAGATGCCGGACGGCCAGTTTGGCTCCCAACAAGTCGTCCGAACGTACGCATGGGATCTCCACGCCCGGCACACTCCCGTCGACGAACACCAGAGGTAGCCCCGAGTCCTTCAGCCCGGCGTAGTATTCCGGGAAGGGGTTCGGACAGACCAAGAGGCCGTCAACGCGCTTCTGACGCAGCAGGCGAACCTGTTTCTCCACGCGTGCGTGCGACGAATGCGTCTGGCCGACCAGCACCTGGTAGCCTCGTTTCTCGGCGGCGACTTCCACGGCCGAAAGGATCTCGCCGAAGAACGTGATCCGGAAATCCGTCAGAAGGACCCCGATAGACTCGGTGCGCTTGGTCTTGATGGCCCGTACCAGGGCATTGGGTTGGTAGTCATGGCGTCGTGCAATCTCGAGGATCCGCTCACGCGTCGCCGCGCCCACTCGGTGCGTCTGGCCGGCCAACACGTAGCTGACGGCTGCCGCGGACACGCCGGCCTTGCGCCCAATCTCGCTTAGCGTGATCATAAACTCATTGAAAACCGTTATGTTTAATATGTAACAAAACGCTTTCGACGTGTCAATACCCCCAGCAACTCCACATTATCACCTCCTCGCTCTTTCTCTGGCGCGGTTGCTGCGGTTTGTTGACTGCCCTGAAGCTCGCGGCGATGGTTGGGCGTTCCCTTCGTCGCCTCCGGGGAGTGCATCGGCTGGTTTGGGCTGGAGCACGCGGTCCGCGGTGGCCTATGCATCGTCGAAACGGAGTTGGAAGGCTGGCAGGGGTTCGGCGGGCGGGGCGCAGGCGTGCAGGGCTGTCAGCAAGAGTTTTGCGAGGGCCAGGCCGGTCATTTTGCGGCAGTTCGCCAACTCGCGCCACAGCCATCCCTTGACGAGCAGTTGCCAGAGATTGTGGGCGAGTTGCATGAGCAGATGATAGTTGGCTGCTCCCCGGTTTGTTTCGCGGAACGCGTGCTCCAGCCCGAAGCCGCCGTTCTTTTGTACATTGTAGCTTTCTTCGATATGCGAGCGCCAGCGGCCGGCGGCGGCGATGGCGCATGCCCGCTCGCCGGAGTGGATCGGCAGGTTGGTGACCCAGGCGCAGAAATAGAGCGTCGTGGCGTGAACCTCGCCTTGAAAGACGATGTTGCAGGTACGATGGGCGAACGGAACGTCGCAGCACCAGCGGGTGTCCTGCAGGAAGTCGCGGTTGCGATTACGGACGCGTTTTTCGGGTACCCACTCGGCACCGGTCACGCGGGCGAAGAGATCCTTGCGCGTCAGCCGGACAATCTGGCCGGGGGCGAGTTGCAGGAGAGAGATCGCTTCGGTCCAGACGGGTGTTGTCGAACAGCTTGCCGCGGATCAGGGCTTGGGTTGCCGCGACGAGGACGGCCTCCAGCATTACGGGGTCGAGCCTGTCGAGCAGACGCGTTACCGTCTGCGTGCAGGGGGCCGTG
The DNA here is from genome assembly GCA_028718445.1 of Kiritimatiellia bacterium. Lineage (GTDB taxonomy): Bacteria > Verrucomicrobiota > Kiritimatiellia > RFP12 > JAAYLN01 > JAQULY01. The sequence goes on along the minus strand of JAQULY010000041.1, from coordinate 10,299 downwards.
ACAGGCCGGTTTTCCGGCCAACGGCGCTGCCCGCTCAGCGCCAGCAGGTTGGCAGGTGCCTGGCCCGTGTTGCGGGTGGCATCCATGCCGTTGCGCGACCCCTGGCGGCACAGGAACCCCAGCACCACCATCCAAATCAAGGTGGCTGTCTCGTACAAACAGTCGTCGGCCGTGCGGCGGTCAGGCAGGGCGTTGAACATCCGGTTCAGGAAGGGGAACCGCTGCCGGACCAGGGCGGTCAGCTTGGCCGGGAGGCTCGCGTAGTCCGGCGCCGGGGCGGCCCGCCGCCCACGCGCCCACCCTCTGCGCGCAGTTCTCCCCGCGACGCATCCGAGAGTTCCGCCAGCAACGTCTTGGCTGCTTTCCAGTTGGCTGTCCATCGGCGCACCTCCGCCGCCCGCGCCGCAGGCACGTAGAGGGTGCGAGTCTTAGGCCTTTAGGGTCAGACCTAGAACCTAGCTTTTAGGCACTACTCACGTTCCCCTTTGTTTGCGTCTTGCTTGCTCTCAGACGCCTGATGAGCTTTCGTTCGGCGGCGCCGAATGCGGGCTCGTGCGCCAGAGCCGCCTGCGCCCGCTTCCGCGCTTTCCCTACGGCCGTCTCGCTTCCATAGCGCAGGTATTGTGCTACCTTGCGTTGGGATGCGCCGCTCAGGCGGCAACACCACTCCACCGCCAACGCCTTGCGGTCACCTAACCGGTGGCCGTGGAAACGCACATCCGACAGAGCCACCCCCAGCACGTCAGCGGCCGCGTCCGCAACTACGTCCAACGCCAGCCTGCTGTCCTCAGGCCAGACAATGTCTCCCGTCACCGTCCGCTCCAGCCGCCGCTCCTTTAACCCTAGAAAGAGCAGTTCGGGCGCGCTTCGCGTGCCCGAACTGTTCTTGTTTTTGGCTGGCGACCCCCTACGGGGTGAGTTGCAGCAACGTCTGATTCCCCTGCACGACCGGATGCAGGGGCTTTTCTCTCAGCCAGACGCGGAAGGCCGCCGACAAAATGATGGCCCAGATCGCCTCCGGGCTCAACTGCTCCGCAATTGCCTTCAGACGGTTGAAGCACGCGCCGATGCGGCTTAAAACCAGCTGGACCTTGTCGGCCATGGCGTGGGTCGAGGTCAACCGCACGATCTTGCGGCGGCCGGTCGTGACCAGCCGTCCCACCGCGTGCAGCAGTAGGGGCCGCGATGTGACCGCTTCCATGTGCCGGTCCGGCTTTCCCCTTCCAGCATGTTCTCTTCATTGCCGTAGCTGACATCGCCACGGATCAGCCGTGGCCGGCAGGACGCCGGTAAGCCGTCCACCAAGGCCCACAGCCCCGGCATGCTGTGGCGGCCGGCGTGTTGCTTGCCGCCGTGGGCCTCCACGCCCAGGATCAGTCGCAGCGAGCCCACGAAGTACGTGTGGTAGTTGTGACTCGGACGGCCAGGCTTCTGCGGGTTGTACCCCAACTCGGCGCCTTCCTGATGCCCGTACAGCGGCTTGACCGTGTTGTCGATGTCCAGCACATAGCTCTCGGTCAACAAGGGCTCCCACACCGCGCGCTCGTGTCGCCGTAACCACACGTCCCAAGCCTCCGCCTGCTCCTTGAGAAAGGCACGCCGTACGCTGTCTTCCGAGACGAGCTTCTTGACGTTGAGCACCTCGGCGCTGACCCGGTCTTGTCGCAGTGCATTGATGTGCGCGTAACGCGTTTGCCCGTTGAGGATCGCCAGGATCGTCGTGCCGATCACCGCCCGCTTCCCAGGCGCATTCCCGCTGCGGTACGAGAACGGACAATCCGCCACGAGCCGGTCCAGCAGACCACTGGCGCTGAGGTACTGCCCGAAGTACACCAAAGACCCCATCGGCGTCACCGCCGCCGCCGTATCCCACGCCACCTCGTAGGCGCCACCCCCGCCCAACAATAGCTTCTGCCACACTTGATCGCCACCCGCGCTCGTGAGATCATACGCCCTGCACGCAACGTCTTCGTTCATGGTATGCCCTTTCGAGTCAACACGAAGAACATACCGAAACGTTGCGTGCTCTTCACCAATTTGGTGCAGGCTTCCCGAAAGCCTCGAACATACGCAACCGCCTGTCCCGCAAGCACTTTAACAAGCGCAGTTCAACTGCGCAGCAGTTGAACTGCTCTCTATAGGATGATGCGGGCCCTGAACTGCGGGAGTTGCAGCTTCCTCTGCCACGTGGTGGGCACGTCGGCGGACCGACCGCTCGATGCCGCCGACCAGTGGCAGTTCGGACCGGCCGGGACGGCCGGCTCCAGGAGACACCGCTGGATACGGCGGTCCCCGCCATCCGCCGAAACGCTCCGTCAGGGAGCTTGTGGTTGGTTCACCTGGACGAACTTGGCGCCGTCCGCCGTAACCGAAGTCACGCGCCAGTGAATGGGCTCACCCATACCGGCAGTCGTGAAGACGTCATTGGAGCAGACAATCGTCCCGTTCGACAGCAGCGCGACATAGCGTCCGTCGCGCTTGATGGTCCCTTTGACGGAGACCGGGGGCACGGACGCAGCCGGCGGCAACGGCCGCGGTTCAGTAACGGCTTGTGTGCCGCCTGACGGTGCCGGTTCCACCTTCTGGCGCCTTTGGACCCAGTTCTGGGCCAGACGCAACTCTTCCTGTGACAGACGACGCTCGATCGCTTGCAGCAGTGAAGCGGCCTGGGCGTCGCCCGCGGACATGGCGAGGGCAATCCAACCGTATGCGGCCACTGCGTCCTTGGAGACGCCCTTGCCAAAGAGGTAACGGACACCAACCATGCGTCTGGCGTAAGCGTCCCCACGCTCGGCGGCGGCCAGGTAGCCGCGGAATCTCTCGGCCTCACGGATCGCGCCGTCAGAACGCCCCTTGTTGGCCGGCGTGCTGAACAACATGGCGTCCAGCCACGTTGCCAGATCGCTGTCGCCCAAATCCTGCAACAGCACCGGTTTGTCGCTCCCAATGCGCTTGCAGTCAATGTCAATCCCCGCCTCGGCACAGAGCTGCAGGGCGCGCGCCGCCTCTTTGGCGCCGATGACGCGCCGCTGCGTCGGCGAATAGGTGGACGAAGTCACGAGCGTGCCGAGTTCGGCGTATGTGGCGTCGTCCGTAACGATCCACACCGCTGCCTGACGCGTGCCATAGTCGGCCTGCGCCCGTTCGAGTACGGGCATCAACAACTCCAGTTCGGCCTGGTGCGGAGAGCGCACGATCGTGAAGCTGTCATTCGCGCCCGGGATGGCCAGCGGTCGATTGGCGCAGGCGACGGCCACCGAAAGATCGTGCCAGTCGTCGTCCAGCAGCGTGATGCTGCTGGCGGAGGTTGCGACCATGTTCTGGGCGGAAGCGCGGGAGGAAACGAAGAAACTGCCGACCGGCACGCTCACGGCGAGAGCATCGGCGGTCAGCCGCCGGACCGCCACAGTGACGGTGTCGATTGCGCGGCCATTCGCCCTGACCTCAACCTGGCCGCCGGCGATCAGGGACACAATGTCCGCGCCGGCTTCTTCCGCGGCGGCGCCATCCGCTTGCGCCTCGGTAGCGGCCGGTTCGGAGGCGACATCGGAATTATGCATCCCCTCTGCGCCGGCGACCGGTTTGGCGCTTGCAGGCAGCGCGGCAGGAAGGCGTCGGACGGACTCCCCGGTCACCCGGTTCAACCTCGCCTTGGCCGCATCGCGATTCGACAGCACCTGGTCCGTTCTGGCAACGCGGATCAGCACGTCACGGTCATTGATCTTGGCGATGGCATCCTTCCGCATACGGACTTCGCCATCCTCCAGGGCAATGCGTGCCAGCGCCCATTGGTTGGTGAGACGGCCGATGGCGTTCAGGCGCAACCGAAGAACCCTGTCTCCCATGGCCACGCGCGCAAGGGCGGACTGGTCGGTGAGACTCTCCAGCGCCTTGCCGCGCAACTCGTCGTCGTCTTCCTCCGTGGCGACACGCGACAGCAACCGCTGGTCGGTGACTTTCGCCAACGCGGCAACGCGAGCCTCCTTGTAGGGGCTCCCCGAGACAACGACCGCCAGAACGCCGGCGTCGGTAATCCTGGCAACCGCGGTGCGAACGTTCCATATCTCCGTGTCCTCCATTGCAACCCGTGCCAGGACGCGCTGGTTACTCACTCGCTGCACGGCCGCTCGCCTAACCTCGGCATCTTCGCACTCCAAGGCAATGCGCTCCAAAGCCGCCGGATCCATAATGTTGTTGACGGCGGTAATGCGCGGCCACATCGAGCCGTCTTTCATGGCGGTCTCGATAAGCTGCTTCTGAGCGCGGTCGCCTGGCGCTGGCAGGGGAACATGGCGATAGGCGAACGCATGCCTGCCGATGGCCAACGAGTCGAGAAAACGGTCCAGAGAGATGACGCCAACCGTCACCAGAACCGTCAGGGCGACGATTGCCGGAACTTTGCCGTGCCATTGCCCTCGCATCTATTTCACCAGCTCGTAAAGCCGCCGGATTTCTTCCGGCCAGCGGTCTTCGTCGGGCGTCTCCAGGATCAGGGGCAGGTCGTCGAGGCGCGGGTCGCGCATCAGCAGGGCGAAGGTCTCCCAGCCCAGTTGTCCGTCGCCCAGGGAGGCATGGCGGTCCACGCGCGAACCGAGGGCAACCTTGGTGTCGTTCAGGTGCATGCCGCGCAAGTATTGCCGGCCGACGATGTCGTCGAACTGGGCCATGGTACGCGCATAGGCCGCCGGCGTGCGCAGATCGAAGCCGGCCCCGAAGAGGTGCGCGGTGTCGAGGCAGAAGCCCACGCGCGTGCGGTCCCGCGTCAGCGCCAGCATGGCGGCGAGTTCCTCGAAGTTGGCCCCCAGGCAGCCGCCCTGCCCCGCCGTGCCTTCCAGCACGACGGTCACGCCCGACACCTCCTCCAGCGCCTTGTTGATGGCCTGGGCCACGAGCTTGACCGCCTCGGCGGGCGTGATCTTCTTGAGATGACTGCCCGGATGCAGGTTCAGGCGGTCCAGCCCCAGTGCCGCGCAGCGCCGCAATTCGTCGGTCAGCGCGGCGGTCGAGCGCGCGTGCGCCTCGGGATCGGGATTGGCCAGGTTGATCAGATATCCGGCGTGCGGCAGCACGACGCCGGCCCGGTAGCCGTTTGCCCGCATGTTCTCGGCAAACGCGGCGCACGTCGCGGGCGAAGTTGGCGGGGCCTGCCATTGCCGCTGGTTCTTGACGAAAAGGCCGAAGGCTTTAGCGCCGATGCCGGCGGCGTTCAGCGGCGCCTGTTCGACTCCGCCCTGCGTGCTGACATGCGGGCCGACGTATTTCATGGCAAGGCCGTTTCCGGCGGCGGGGGTGGTGGCGGGCCTTGGCGGTCGTGGTCGCGTCCGTACCGGCGCATGAAGCCCGCTCCCGGCGCCATCGAGGTGTGGTCGAAGATGTTCTGGATGTAGTCCGCGAAATCCGCGCCCTGCTCGCCGAGGGCCCTGCCGGTCTCTTCCAGCAGGTAGCGCCGCTCCTGTTCGTAGAGCGAGCCGAGCGTGCGCATCGTCTCGCCCATGGCCTGCCGCTGCTCGGGTGTCATCTGCCGCCACTCTTCGGGCGCGTACCGCGACATGGCCTCGTCGGCCTGCGCGATTGCCGCCAGCAGCTTCTCATGGTTCTCGCGCTGGGCCGCATCCATGCCGCGGGTATCTATGGAGGCCAGGAAGTCGCTGCGTTCCTGGCTGCGCTGCTCGAAGCGCTGCCGCATCTCCTCGCGGCGCGCCTGCATGGCGGCGTAGGCCTCGGGATCCTCGGTGCGCATGCGCTCCAGGCGTTGCGCGTAGGACTCGGCGGAGCGCCGGGCGTAAGGCTGCGACTCGTTCTCGACGGCGGACGCGGCGACGGACGCGGGCGGCGCCGACGTGATGCTCATGGCATAGGCAGCCTCGCTGGCGGCTAGTTCGACCTTGAGCGCGGCAATCTGCTGATGACGGCGTTCGAGCGTGGCCTCCAGTTCGGCCACGCGCTGACGCAGGTTCTCGGCGGCCACCGATGCGCTTCCCTGGGCCGCGAAGTCGGGTTGCCGGGGTGAGACGACCGTGACGCCCCGCGAGGCGCCGGCGTCGAACGCCGGTCGGGCGGCGCGCTTGTGCCGCAGGTACTCGGCGCCCGCGCCCGCCAGGGCGCCGATCAGCAGCGCCAGCAGCAGGGACAGCGTCCGCATCAGGCGCGCTTGGCGTCGGGCGCGGCGGCGGGCGTCTCGGCCGCGGGCGCGGCGGCGCGCGGACGCGCCACCCACTCCACTATGGCCATCTCGCCGGCATCGCCGCGGCGGGCGCGGGTCTTGACGATGCGGGTATAGCCGCCGGCGCGTCCCTCCAGCGCGGGCACGATCTGGTCGAAGAGCTTGATGACGGCCTTGGGCGCGCGCAGGCGGGCCGCCGCCAGGCGGCGCGCCGCCAGCGTGCCCTTGCGCGCCAGCGTGACCATCTTCTCGGCGTCGCGACGCAGTTGCTTGGCCTTGGGCAGGGTGGTCTCGATGCGTTCGTCAACGATCAAGTGGGCCACCAGCGTTCCCATCAACTGTTCGCGATGGGCCTTGGACCGTCCGAATTTCTTTTCAACGCGATTGTGGCGCATGACTCTACCGCTCTTTTCCGGATAGACTTTACTTCTTAGGCGGCGTCAGCAGATCGGGATCGATCTCGAAGCCCAGGCCAACGCCCAGTTCCGCCAGCTTGTCCTTGATTTCGTTCAACGACTTCTTGCCGAAGTTGCGGTACTTCAGCATGTCGGCCTCGGTCTTGCCGGCAAGTTCGCCGACCGTCGTGATATTGGCGTTGTTCAGGCAGTTGGCGGCGCGCACGCTGAGCTCGATCTCGTTGACGCTCATGGCCAGCACCTTGCGCAGCCGCTCACGATCGGCGTCCTCCTGGCGTCCGGGCTCTTCGCTCTCGTCCTCTTCGCTGCTGTAGTCCATGAAGACATCGAACTGGTGCCGCAGGATGGACGCGCCGGTGCGCAACGCCTCTTCGGGCGAGACGCGTCCGTCGGTCCAGACCTCTAGCACCAGCTTCTCATAGTCGGTACGGTGGCCGATGCGAGTGTGCTCGACGCCGAAGTTGACGCGGGTGACCGGAGAGAAGATGCTGTCAATCGGAATGACGCCGATTTCCTGCTCGGCGCCCTTGTTCCACTCGGCGGGGTGAAATCCGCGGCCGACGCAGATATCCGCTTCCATCTCGAACTCGCCGTCGGCGGCGACCGTGGCGATCGGCTGGGTGGGATTGAGCACTTGGATGGCGTTGCCGGTCTCGAAATCGCCGGCGGTGACCGTGCAAGGGCCCTTCTTCTTCAGCGACAGGCGCGGCGGAACGCGGCCGTGGGCCTTGAGCAGCACCTGCTTCAGGTTGAGGATGATGTCGGTGACGTCCTCGGCGACGCTCGGCAGCGCGCAGAACTCGTGGCTGGCGCCCTTGATGCGCACGGCGGTGATGGCCAGGCCCTCGATCGAGGAGAGCATCACGCGGCGCAGCGAATTGCCGATGGTGCGGGCGTAGCCGATCTCGAACGGCTCGGCGATGAAGCGCGCGTACTTCGGGTTGGCCGTGGCATCATCTTTGACCACCCGCTTGGGCATCTCGAAACGGTTGAGTCTGGTAAACATGGCTGAATCCTTTCGGATGGCGTCAGGCAATGACTAACGCGAATAAAGTTCGACGATCGCCTGCTCTTCCACAACGGGCGCGATCTCTTCGCGCGTCGGGATGCTCACGATCTCGCCGCGGAAGGCCTTCGGATCTATGGCGATCCAGGAGGGCAACTGCCTGGTCGTGGCGGACTCGATGCTGCGCGTGGCCAGGTCGCGGCTGCGCGGACGGTCGCGGACGACCACCACGTCGCCGACCTTCAGCACCATCGAAGGCACGTTTGAGGTGTGCCCGTTGACGGTCACGTGCTTGTGCAGCACCAACTGGCGCGCGGCGGCGCGCGAGACAGCGAAGCCCATGCGGTACACGACGTTGTCGAGGCGGGTTTCGAGCATCTGCAGCAGGTGTTCGCCGGTGACGCCCTGCTTGCGCAAGGCATTGCCAAAGAAGCGGCGGAACTGTCCTTCGCGCATGCCGTACTGGTGGCGCAGCTTCTGCTTTTCGCGCAACTGCTGGCCATAGTCGGAGATCTTGCGGCTGCGGCGCAGACCATGCACGCCGGGGGGCGGCAGGCCCTGGTCAATCGCGCACTTCGCCATGTAGCAGCGCGCGCCCTTCAAAAACAACTTTGCGCCGGCGCGGCGGCACATCCTGCAAACTGGACCGCTGTATCTGCCCATTACACTCTCCTGCGTTTGCGCGCACGGCAGCCATTGTGGGGAATCGCCGTGCAGTCGCGGATGACACTGACCTGGATGCCTGCGTTCTGGATAGCGCGCACGGCCGACTCGCGGCCGGCGCCCGCGCCGTGCAGGCGCACTTCGACTTCGTGCATGCCCTTGGCATAGGCCTGCCGCGCGGCGTCCTGCGCCACCATGGTGGCGGCGAAGGCCGTGCACTTGCGCGACCCCTTGAAGCCGGCGCGGCCGGCGGAGCTCCAGGCGATCACTCCGCCGCGGGCGTCCGCGATGGAGACGATCGTGTTGTTGAAAGTCGCCTTGATGAAGGCGATGCCGGCGGGCACCGACTTGGTGCGCACCTTCTTCGCCTTGGCCGCCTTGTCGTCGGCGCCCTCGGCGGCCGCCGCGGCCGCCACATCCGGACCGCCGGCATTCAGCACGGCCTGGGCATCGCCAGCCGGTTCAGTCGTCGCTGCATTGGTCTCTTCGCTCATGCGTCAAGCCTCGAAACTAGGTGGTTGGTGGGGTGCTGGACTTGATGGCGCTTCGCACGGCCTTGTCGCGCACCGCGCTCACGGTCTTCTTGCCGCCCTTGCGGGTGCGGGCGTTGGTGCGCGTGCGTTGTCCGCGCACGGGCAAACCGCGGCGATGCCGCTGCCCTCGGTAACTGCCGGTGCTGATCAGGCGCCGGATGTTCTGCGAGACTTCGCGCCGCAGGTCGCCCTCGACGCGATAGTGCTCCTGAATGAAAGCGGTGATTTGACGGACCTCTTCCGGCGTCAGATCGTCGGCGTGTTTGGTCGCGTCAACCTTGCAGGACGCGACCACCGCGCGGGCGCGCGCCGGCCCAACTCCGTGGATGTACCGCAACGCATACCCGACGCGTTTGCGGCCTGGAATGTCCACACCCATCAATCTCGGCATGACCTTGTTCTCCGATCAACCCTGACGCTGCTTGTGACGCGGATTGGTGCAGATCACCCGCACCACGCCCTTGCGTCGCACCATTCGACAACGTTCGCACATTCTACGCACTGAACTGCGCACCTTCATTGCGTTATCCCTCGCATCACAAAAAGATTAATACAGTATCCTAATCAGCCGCGCGGTGTCCATCAGAAAAAGAGTCTATATCCGCGTCAGCACTTCCACGCCTGCCGGCACCACCGCGACCATGTGTTCGCAGTGCGCCGACGGGCGTCCGTCGCGGGCCACGACGGTCCACTTGTCGGGCATTACCCGCACCGCGGCGTCGCCGCGGTTGAGCATGGGCTCGATGCAGAAGACCATACCGGCCTGCAACAGCGGTCCCTTGCCCGGACGACCGTAGTTCGGCACGGCCGGCTCCTCGTGCAGCTCGTGCCCGATGCCGTGGCCCACGAAATCGCGCACCACGCTGCAGCCGCCCGCGCGCGCCGCCTGCTCCACGGCGTGCGACACGTCGGACAGATGCCGGCCCGGCGCCACGGCCGCGATACCGGCCGCCAACGCCCGTTGCGCGGTGTCCACCAGTTCAAACAGCGCCTGGTCCGTCACGCCAACCAGCACGGTGGCGGCGGTATCGCCGCAGTAGCCGCGATAGCGTACGCCCACGTCCACACTCACCACGTCGCCGATGGCGATGCGCCGCGGCCCCGGGATGCCGTGGATGACTTCCTCGTTCACCGAGACGCAGATCGCCGCCGGGTACCCGCGGTAATTCCGGAAAGCGCTTTCCGCGCCGCGTTCCACCATGGCCTTCTCGGCCAGTTGGTCCAGTTCCGCTGTGCTCACGCCCGGCGCCACCGCCTGGGTCACGCACCGCAGCACTTCCGCCGCCAGCCGCGCGCTGTCGCGCATGCCGGCAAGATCGCTGTCGCTCTTGATCGGTATCATGCCGCGACCGCTCCGGCGATCCGCGTCACGATTTCGTCCAGCGGAGCGCAGCCGTCCACGCGCAACAACAGGCCGCGTTTCTCGTACCACTCGATCAGTGCGGCGGTCTGCCGCCGGTAGACCTGCAGCCGGTGCGCGACCTTGGCAGGATCGTCGTCGTCGCGCCGGATCAGTGT
>JAQULY010000040.1 GCA_028718445.1 Kiritimatiellia bacterium | reverse complement strand
AAAGAATTCGCCGAAGACGGTCGGGGTGGAACCCGACCCTCCAGAAATCCAATAGAAACGACGTTTCGTGGATGCTGGAGGGCGCGGTTACACCCGCGCCGCCGATTCTTTCACAGCTTCTGACCCAATACTCAGGAAAAACTGGTGCGCTTGACCGCCTGACCTGCATTCTGTACGCTTCCGCATAGATTGAAGCCATTCGTAATAACCGTTTCGCTGACCGAATTGGTGAAGGTCTGTCTTGAGTTGTCTTCGTTCGTAATCTGACCGGCGGCATATCACGTGGGCAAGAACTGTCATCTAATCTGCGGGGACGACGAATACCAGGTGGAGCAGGCCGCGCGCAAGCTGGTGGACCGGCTGGTGCCGGCCGAGAACCGTGCCTTCGGCCTGGAACTGGTGGATGGTCGCGTGGAAACCGTGGACGCCTGCTTGGCCATGATCCGTCAGTGCCTGGTTTCCCTTGACACGGATGGCCTGTTTGGCGGCGGCGCCAAGCTAACCTGGTTGCGCGAACCGGCCTTCCTGTCGTCCGAGCGTGTGGGCAAGTCGGAGACCATCAAGCCCTGGATCGAGAAATTGACCGCGCGCGTCAAGGAGGGCTTGCCCGCGGGGCAGACGCTGCTGTTGACCACCCTCAACATCCATCGCGGCAGCGCCCTCTTCAAGGCTTTCCAGGCGGCCGGGGAAGTGCAGGACTTCGTGGCCGGCACGAATAAGAGACAGCGCGAGGAGGCTGCCCGCCGGCTGATCGCGGACCAGCAGGCGCGGCTGGGATTGAAGATTGAGCCGCAGGCGCAAGCGCTCTTCCTCGCGCAGGTTGGCGACAATGCGCGCCTGCTGGTGAGCGAACTGCAGAAACTGGGCTGCTATTGCGAACCGGGTGCCACTGCCACCGTTAAGGACGTGCGCGAGATCGTTTCGGTGGGCCGGGAGGCGATAATCTGGGATCTGCTGGATGCTTTCGGCCACCGCGAGACTGTCAAGTTGATCGGGCAACTGCGGACTCAGTTCACGCAGGGTAACAGTCCCATCGCCGTGGCCGGCATGCTCGAGAAGAGGGTGCGCGAGTTGCTGATCGCGCGAGAGGCCATTGACCGGCAGTGGGCCGTGCCCGGCCAGAACGACGCAGGCTGGAACTGGGACAAGCTGCCGGAGGAGATCGGCGCCTGGTTCGAAGCCGGCGAGGATTTCCGCAAGCTGCACCCCTATCGTCTGCGCATGCTGATGACGCAGGCCGGCAAGTGGACGCTGCGCGAACTGCGCCGCGGGCGGCATATGCTGGTGGAGTTGCGGGAGGAGCTGGTCTCTTCAGGATTGCCGCCGGAATGGTTGGCCGAGATCAGGATATTGCAGGCCATGGGCGCGCGGGCGCCGCGGGCGGCAGCGCCTTCAGCCGCGGCCAGCAGGCGGTAATGGCTATGGTTCGATGAAAGGCATGGAAGCATTGGCATGAACAGGGTGATCGCGATAGATGGTCCTTCGGGCGCCGGCAAGTCAACCGTGGCGCGCGCCATTGGGCGCGCGCTGGGATTTCTGCACGTGGACTCGGGCGCGCTCTACCGCATCGTCACCTGGCAGGCGTTGCGCTATGGCGTGGACTGCGGCGACGAGACGGCGGTGAGCGCCCTGGTCGAGCGGCTCAAGGTGACCTGGCGGGTTTGCGACGGTGGTGTCGTATGCGCCTCCGATGGCGAAGAACCGGGCGAAGCTATCCGTCAGCCCGAGATCAACGCGCACGTCAGCCCCGTCTCCAAGGTGCCGGCGGTGCGCGCGCGCGTGACCGCCTGGTTGCGCGAGATGCGGCAACTGGGCCACCTGGTGGTCGAGGGACGGGATATCGGCTCGGTAGTCTTTCCCGACACTCCGGCGCGTTTCTACCTGGATGCCGACCCGGAGGAGCGCGCCCGCCGGCGGCATCTCGAGGAGATCGGCAAGGGCATCTCCCAGAGCCGCGACGCCGTGCTGGCCTCGCTGCTGAAGCGCGATCGCATTGACAGCACGCGGGTCAATGCCCCCTTGCGCGTCGCCGATGGCGCCTGTGTCATTGACAGCACCGCCATACCGGTCGAGGAGGTTCTGCGCATCATGCGCGACCGCCTGCCGCCCGAGTGGCTGCCGTCACTCACTCCTCAGCCGTGATGGTCGCCAGCGCGGGCTGCTCGCCGGGCGGCGCGCGCGCGATCAACGAAGCGCCCAGGCGTGTCAGCGTGCAGTAGAACGACGGATACGACTCGCTCGCGATCCCGGCCTCCTGAACGGTAACCGGACGACGCGCCGCCAGGCCCGCCACGGTCAGCGCCATGGCCAGGCGGTGGTCGCCGCACGCCGCGGCCGTGCCGCCCGCAATCCCTTCGCCTGCGACGACAAATCCGCCGGGGCGTTCGCGGATGTTGATGCCGACGCGCATCAGCTCGGAGCAAAGCGTGCCGATGCGATCGCTTTCCTTGTGGCGCAACTCGGCGGCGTCGCGCACCTCCGTGGTCCCTGACGCACAGGCGGCGGCCACGGCCAGTGCCGGGAATTCGTCAATCATGCGCACCACGCGGTCGCCGTGCACGGTCACGGCGTGCAGCCGCGAGGCGCGCACGCGCAGATCGCCGACAGGTTCGCCGCCCTGTTCGTAGGTGTTCGATGTCGTGATGTCCGCGCCCATCTCGCGCAAGGTGTCCAGCAGTCCGGTGCGGCCGGGGTTGAGTCCCACGCCGCGCAGTTGCAGATCGGAGCCCGGCGCGATCAGCGCCCCGACAATCAGGAAAGCGGCCGAGGAGAGATCGCCCGGCAGGATCAGGTGCAACGGCGGCAGCGGCCCCGCTGGCGGGAAGAGCCGGACAACGTGGTGTTCGTCATCGGTCTCGATCTTCACGCCCATGCCGCGCAGCATGCGTTCGGTATGATCGCGAGAGGGACCGGGCTCGCGAACGGTCAGCGGTCCATCCGCCGCCAGCCCCGCCAGCAACAGGCAGGATTTCACCTGGGCGCTGGCGACGGCGAGTTCGATCTCCAATCCGCGCAGTCTGACGCCGGCATCGCGGCCGGTCAGTCTCAGCGGGGCGCAACCGCCGTGGGCGGCTTCGATGGACACGCCCATCCGGCGCAGCGGCTCGACGATCCTGGTCATGGGGCGCCGACGCAGACCGGCCGAGCCGTCCAGTGCGGCAGGCAATCCCGAAGCTGCCAGGGCGCCGGTCAGGAGACGCATGGTGGTGGCCGAATTGCCGCAGTCGAGCGGCACGGACGGCGCCCGCCAGGCACGCAGGCCATCACTGTGCACGATCAGGCGGCCGCCTTCCAGGCGCCACGGCACCCCCAACGTCTTCAGCCCTTTCAGCATGGCGCGCGTAACGCCCGAGAGCGGGTAGTTGTCCACCACGCTCTCGCCAGTCGAGCAGGCAGCCAGCAACGCGGCGCGATGCGCCAGCGACTTGTCGCCCGGCACCACGACTTCGCCGCGCAAGGCGCGCCCCGGGTGGATGTTGAGATTCATGTCCCATAGCATAAACGACGTGCCGGCGGGACGCAAGGTGGCCGGGGTGTCCCCTAAACTGCGAGAGTTGCCACCTCGTGTGCGCCGCGCCATGCTGCGTGACACGCGCGGGAAAAGGCCGGCGTGGAAACCGGCCCTCCCACGGAAAGTTCAACAGGCGATTGTATTTGCGTCTGGAGGGCCCGCTTCCACGCGCGTCGCATTGTTCGCGTTGGTGCTTCCTGAATCGACTTCGAGCTCTGATCTGTCGCGTCCATTGAACAAAAGGTAGAGTCCACAACACAAGCATCTCCATTGCGCCGACCTTGATCGCCTTGCGGCCACATGGCAAAAAAAGAGGCAATGATGATGGGGAACAAACGTGCTATGAGCGCCAAGGTGACACCAGTTTGCTCTACGGGGACATTACATCTGCGGCATATGGGTGCGTGGAATGGTCTAGGGACATAGTCAGCCAGCGGGAACCAGTATTCCCCGCACTTTGGACAGAATGTTGAAGACCGAGCTTTCATTCTGTATTGGCAACGTCAGCGGTGAGGCGGCGGTACCCCGTCGCCTCCACCGCCTTCTTCTATGCTCTTCAGTCCTTCTGGATACAGCGGGCTCCGATCCTTGTTTTCCGATAACCATCGCCCATACCCGTCGATCTCAGGTCCTCCCATGTTGATCGCGTACTCATTTCCAAACAGCGACAGGACGAAGTAGAGTTCGTGTTGGGGGGTGTAGAGGAAGGTCCATTCGTGTATGACCTCGTAAGGCTCCTCGTCAGCCTCCACAAAAAGAAAGTCGGCTGAATGAATCAGCCGGGTGTTGAGCGGCCAAAACGGTCCCTGGCCCCTCCGGGCGTATTCCCGCAATGGATCGAGTTCACATTTCTCTGTGATTTCCTTGTTCCATCCATCGACATCCATCAAACGAAATGCGAGCGCTTCCAGAGCGACCTTCGCAACAAATCGGGAGAGCAGGTGCTCGCCTGGCTCGGCTGGCACTGGAATCACGAGACTCCCATGCTCCGAAGCTAAAATGGATCTGATCCATCTTTGCTCATCGTGCTGATACAAGGCTGCAATACTCAAGCCTCCCCCTTCCATGCTTGGGCAAACAGCCACCGGCAGGCGACTCTGCAGATGCAAGCCGGTGACAAATGGGGGATGGCCCTTCTTGTTCGTGATGTGGGCACGGAAGCACATGTCCCGCATGTACGGCGTGTCGAGCAAAGGCTTCTCAACTTTGGTTGAGAAATAGGAGTTGCATACATCGCATACAACGCCGGCAGGCAATACATGCTCAAGGTTACCGATCGATTCAGGAATGATGTGTTCCAATGATCGCGATGTTGCAGATTCGCTCTTGCAGAAGATGCAGTTCATTTCTTCTTCCATCGAACGTCACGCATGAGGCTGAGTGGACCCGCGCAGCGGATTCACGATAGCCTCAATTCGCTAAGCCTTTTCCGTTCTCTCCGACGGGCAACACCTTGTGTTGTTCATTTTCTATGTGTCAGTGCAAATCCCATCCCCCGGGCATGTCTGGCGGGGCCACTGCAACGGAGCACGCCGTGGTTCATTGTCTATTCTCGGTCAGGTAATGCATGGCAGAAGCATCCAGATTTGGAAAACAGCCAAAGCCATATGCGCAAGGACGGCAAGCACTGAGGACCAAGTCCTGAATCGTGCATACCGGACTAGACCGAGCAGCGGGAATGCATAGATCGATGTCACGAAGGCAATCATTCCGCTTTTGATCACGCTATAAGGAAGACGATCGATTTCGATCCAGTCGCTGTAACTGGCATAGGTCACACCTGCGGCGAAAACAACGACTGACAAGTGGAAGAAAGCCCACAATCGTGTCGATGATCGGTTCACCTTCTGTCATCTCCTCAGCCAACCACTCGTTGCTCATTGTCTATCGAACGGTATTAGCCCTCAATAATAGCAGCGGCCGATACCATCGCGGCCGCCGTTATGCCTCAAGGGGGAGGCTTGAGAAGCCACAAATGTGCCTGCAAAAAAAAGCAGCGCAGCATGAGACATAGCAGCGCAAAAGGGGAGGTGTAATATGCCTCAAGGCTCTCGGGCAGTGGCGCCTTTCAATCCCAGCCCAAGTTGGCCGGGCGGCTATGTGAAGGTTCTTCGGGAGGCCGGAGCCCAAGAGAAGACAATCCCTTACCATCTGGGGTGGGTCAGGCGGTTCTTCGCCTAGAACCCGTACCGGCAGCGGCGAGATCTGGGGCGACCGGAGATCGAGGAGTTCCTCTGCGCGCTCTTGACACGGCCAAGTTTGACAAACTGGCATGTCCAACAGACACGAAATGCCCTGGAATTGTACTACGAGCAGTTCCGCAGCATCGCCTTGGGACCTGGACCAGATGTGCCAGCGCGGCATGTACAAAGCACTCCCGCCGTGAAGTTCGGCACACCTGAACTTGCGGCACTTCCCGGAACGAGGGGTACGCAACCGAAGCGGGTAACGGAACCCACGCGGTCACTTTACGGCACGTTGCCGCCGCCAGTCAAGCCGGCCGGCGCCCTAAACTGCGAGAGTGCGAGAGTTGTGCGCTGGTGCCACCGAACCATGCACGTTCATTGCGCAGAGACGGCTCGCGAGAACGCTCGCCCTCCACCAGTTTTATCCATGCGCGAGTGAACGAGCGTATTGGAGGGAGAGGCTCCTGCCGAGTCGCAAGCGCAAGGGCGAGCGCATGGGTTGGCGGCCAAGGAAGCTGCATGTTTAGGGGTGTGCGTTGAGCGTTTAAGACGATCCGGTTAAGGGTATCCGGTTAAGCGTGGCGGTTAAGGGTCGCACGCTCCATGCCTGGCCGGCACGCGAAGGTAGCGCGGGACCTACGGGACCGCGCCGCCGCAATCCAAAACGGCTGCGCCGCTCATGGCCAACCGCACCCTCTACGCTCCCTACGCAAGGCTATGGCGGTCTCGGTGGCACGGCAACGGCAACGATAGCGGCTGACGAGTGGCTGGCGACCGCATCGTTAGCCGTTCTCGTCGCCGTTATGGTGCCACCGAAACCACCTGACCATTGGTAATGTGGTTCCGGATCGCCAGTGGAGAGCGCCGTCCGAGACGTCCGGCGCCACCGTTTCGGTTCGTCGCCAGGTAGGCGGGATGCGTGCTGACAGACGTCGTATCCGTGAGAGAATGGCGCGACTGTGGTGTAGACAGCGGCACCGGTTTCGCACCCTCTCCTCCTTGAACCTGCGTTTCCGGTTACTGACTTCCAGCCAAATGTTCCTCGCTGCGAGGGCGCATAAATCGACGAATCATGAGGTCCAAATCATGAAGAGATTGACTTCTACATTCTGCGGTTCAGTATTCGACAATCTGCGGTTCGATTGGGTTTCGGGCGATAGCTTGCCTTTGGCGCTATCGAACCAGGCAGGCGCCTCTGTATGGCGCCGTCAGGCGCTATCACCCAACTTTGCACGGAGATCCGCCTCCGTCAGCAGCGGCACTCTCAACGCGGCGGCACGGGAAGTCTTGGACTCTCCCGGCGATTCGCCGGCCACGAGAAAGCTGGTCTGCTTCGAGACGCTGTCCACCACCTTGCCGCCGGCTCCGCGGATCAGCGCCGCGATCTCGTCGCGCGGCAGACTCATCGTGCCGGTGATCACGAATGTCAGTCCCTGCAGCGGACCCTCCGCGGCCACAGGCGGCGCGCCCCGCGGGTTAATGCCGAGAGTGGCGAGTCGCGCCATCACGCGGCGCCCCCAATCGGAGTCGAAGAAACCCGTCAGTTCGCGCGCCGCCTCGGCCTTGATCTCGCAGATGTACTTGGGCGGACGGGTGCGCCCGGACGCCCGCTTGGCCTGTCCGCGCGCCACCAGGCTGTCGCCCAGGCGCTCAAGCTCGTCGCACCGCGCATCGAAGACCGTCTGGTCCCGGACGCCATCGCCGGCCGGCGACGTCAACCGGCTGCGACCGCGCGGGTTGAGACTGGCGGCCTCGCCGGCCAGCGTTTCCAGCCGCAGGATATCGCGCAGCAGTTCGGAATCCCGCAGGGAGACCAGATCGGTGTGCGCGCCGGCGACCTGCGCGGCCACGGTGGCGCCGATGCCCGGAATGCCCAGCGCATAGAGCCAGCGCGACAGCGGCAGATCTCGGGCGCGCGCCAACGCCTCCACCATCTTGGCGGCCTGCTTGGCACCCAGCATCCGGTGCGCCTCGCCCTCGCCCAGGTCGAGTTGAGCCAGCTTCGCGACGGAGAGTCCGAACAGGTCGAGCGGATCCTCAATCAGTCCGCCGGCGACCAGCGCCTCCGCCACCTTTCCGCCCAGTCCTTCGACATCGAGCGCCTGGCGCGCGGCGAAGTGCTCCAGTCTGGCCACCAATCGGGCCGGACAAACCGGATTAAGGCAACGGTGGGCCACCTCGTCATCGCGGCGCGTCACCGGCTGTCCGCAGGCCGGACAGTTGGCCGGCATCCGAAAGACCGTTTCCGAACCGTCGCGCTTTTCATGTATGACCGTCTCGACGGCAGGTATCACGTCGCCCGCCTTAACCACCCAGACATGGTCGCCGATGCGCAGATCCTTGCGGGCGATCTCATCGGCATTGTGCAGCGTGGCGCGTGCCACGACCGAGCCCGCCAGCGCCACCGGCTGCAGTTCGGCCACGGGTGTCAGCACACCGGTCCTTCCCACCTGTACGGTGATAGCTTGGACGACGCTTCCGGCGCGTTCCGGCGCGAACTTGAAGGCCCGCGCCCAGCGCGGACTCCTGGCCGTGCTGCCGAGGTGCTCGTAGCAGGCGCGCTCGTTCACCTTGACCACGGCGCCGTCCATCTCGAATGGGAACTCGTGCCGCAGACGCTCCAGTTCGTCCAGCGCCGCCATGACGCGCGCCATGTCCGGACAGTGCCACAGCCGCGGCGCCACGGGAAAGCCCCATTGACGGAGCTGCGCGACGAAATCGAGGTGGGTGCCGAAGGAGACGCCCTCGAGCGCGCCGGCGGCATATATCAGAACGCTCAGCGGTCGCTTGGCGACCTCGCGCGGATCCAGCAGTTTGAGCGAGCCGGCCGCGGCGTTGCGCGGGTTCATAAAGGGCGATTCGCCGGCCTCCTCCTGGCGGCGCGTCATCTCGGCGAAGGCCGCCTTGGGCAGGTAGACCTCGCCGCGAATCTCGATGACGGAGACCTCGCTGACGATATGCAGCGGCACGGCGCGGATGGTGCGGACGTTAGCGGTGATGTCGTCGCCGACCTCGCCGTTGCCGCGCGTCGCCGCGCGCGTGAGCGCGCCGCGCTCGTAGCGCAGGCTGACGGCGACGCCGTCAATCTTGGGCTCCACCACGTACGACCACTGCTCCCCCGGCAACTGTCGTCCCAAAAAGGCGTCGAAATCCATCAGTTCGCCGCGTGTGTGAACCTTGTCGAGGCTCATCATCGGCGGGTCGTGCCTGACGGAATCGAAGGCCGTCAGCGGTTCGCCGCCGACGCGCCGCGTCGGGGAGTCGGGCGTGGCGATCTCGGGGTGCTGGCGCTCGAGCGCTTCCAGTTCGCGATAGAGGGCGTCGTAGTCGGCATCGCCGATCTCGGGGCGGGCTTCGACGTAGTAGAGGCGGTCGTGCCGCGCGATCTCCCGGCGCAGCGTTTCCGCGCGTTGGCGCACATCTGACGAGAGTGTCATGACGGCAGTATCGTTCAAAACAGCCGTTTCCGGCAAGCGGCAAGCTTCGTCAGTGACGGAGTTGACAGTCGGCGGCCGGCGGTGTAAAAGCATGCCCATTATTTGAGGCGCATCGGCATCTCGGAACGCGGTGAGAATCCGCGACGGTCCCGCCGCTGTAATCGGGGAGTACGGCCGCAACCCGTCACTGCCGCGCGTTCGCCAAGGGCGGACAGCGCGGCGGGAAGACGCGGCCGCGCGACGATCCGGAAGTCAGAAGACCTGCCGTTGCGGCCATAACATTTGCGGAATCTGATGGCAAAGGGTTCCGGTGGACCTGCGTGGTCTGCCGGGGCCTTTTTTATTGGGCAGGCAGCGCGCAGGCTGTAGAGAACGAGGAATGACAGCATGAACGCCTATCGCCGCACGCTAAATAGCATCCGTCCCCCTGACCACTCCCTGGAGCCCAGCATACGGGCGCATCTCGACGATCTGACCAAGCCACAAGGCAGCCTCGGCCGACTTGAGGAGCTGGCGCTGCAGTACTGCCTGGTGCAGGGCACGGACCGGCCCAAGCTGGGCGCCAAACGCGTCTGTTGCCTGGCCGGCGACCACGGCGTGGCGGACGAGGGCGTGTCCGCCTTCCCCAAAGAGGTCACACCGCAGATGGTGCACAACATGCTGGCGGGCGGCGCGGCCGTCAATGTGCTGACGCGTCACGTCAACGCGCAACTGACGATCGTGGATATGGGCGTGGCGACGCCGATGGACAACGCCCCGGGACTGTGCCGTCGCCGCATCCGCGGCGGTACCGACAACATTGCGGTCGGCCCCGCCATGACCAGGGACGAAGTCGAGGCGGCGTTGTCGGCGGGCATCGAACTGGCCGAAGCCGCCGCCGCGGAGGGCGTGACGATGCTCGGTTCCGGCGATATGGGCATCGCCAACACCACCCCCGCCACGGCGCTGCTGGCCGCCTATCTGGGATGTCCGGTGGAGGAGATTACGGGGCGCGGCACGGGCATTGACGACCAGCGGCTGGCGCACAAGATCGCGGTCATCAAGCGGGCGTTGGAGATTAACCGCGACAGTCTGGCGGACGCGACCGACGCCTTGGCGGCGCTGGGCGGTTTCGAGATTGCCGGTATCGCCGGCCTGATGCTGGGCGCCGCCGCCAAGCGCTTGCCGATGGTGGTGGACGGGTTCATTTCCACGGCCGGCGCGGCCGCCGCCTGCGCCATCTGCCCGCCCGTGCGCGAGTACCTGATCTTCAGCCATCTCTCGCATGAGCGCGGACATCGCGCTGTCGTGAAGGCGCTGAGGGCGCGACCGGTGCTCGAACTAGACATGCGTCTGGGCGAAGGCACGGGGGCGGCGCTGGCCATGACGATCGTCGAGGCCGGAGTCAAGATCTACAATGAAATGGCGACGTTCAGCGGCGCGGCGGTGAGCACGAAGCAGAGCTGAAGAGCAGACCGTCGTCTGGCAGAGCCGGCAAGCAGCTCGCTCAGAACTCAACCAGCTCCATTGGCTCGATGGGTCGAGCCATGTCTTCGCTCACGTAGATCGTGCCCCGGCTGAGCTGATACAGCGATGCCGGCAGATCCTTGGACACCGGACCGTAGAGCTGCAACCTGGAAACCATGCGTTCCCAGGAACTGTAGCCGCCGAGAAAGCCCAGGTCGTGGCGCTCCAGATGATCGCGGGCATGCATCACGTCGCGCGGGCCGATGGTAACCGAATAGGCCGGCGTCGCCGCCAGGTCCCCTGAACCGATCCACAGGGAGTTCTGGATGACGGTCATGCGGTGATTGTCCACGAAACGTGCGCCGAGCTGCATGAACTCTTCCAGCGAGTCCACGGCGAAAGCCCTGGACATGGGATCTATGAAGGCGGTGTGGCCGATCCAGCCGGTGGCGGAAACGATCAGATCCGCGCCGCCGCCGCCGGTTTCGTCAATCAGCTCGGAGTAATGGCCGATGTTCTCGTTAGTGTAGTAGTGAATCTGCTCGAGCGGGGGACGCAGTTCGGGACGGAAGCTCATGTAGAACTCCCGCAGGAACGCCCCGCCCAGCGACGGCCCGTAGGTGATGGGCGCGACGCGTCCATCGGCGCTGGCCCATTCGTCCATGCAGAAGGCATGAATGTTGCGAGCGCTGACGTTGAAGGCGTTGCAGAGCTCGCCCACGGCGGAGTAGATGTCGCGCCACGAGTTGGGGAAGATGATGACCGTCTTGCGGTCTTCCAGATCGGATCGGTACACCCAGTTAAAGAGTTCCGCCGTAACGGCGCTGGAGGGATGCGGCACCACGCGGACCTTGTAGTCCGGACAGGGATGCGGCAGCGTCTCCATCTCCGCGCGCTTGATGTTACGGCAGCGCTCCAGAACTGCCCGGTCCTTGACCGGGAACCACTCCGGCACGCCAAAATCGAATAGCGATTTGTCCATATTGCACGCT
Organism: Kiritimatiellia bacterium; assembly: GCA_028718445.1. Lineage (GTDB taxonomy): Bacteria > Verrucomicrobiota > Kiritimatiellia > RFP12 > JAAYLN01 > JAQULY01. The sequence goes on along the minus strand of JAQULY010000040.1, from coordinate 7,430 downwards.
CCCTCAGAATCTCTCCGCCAGCGGATCGTTGTCCGCATCGTACTCCGGCAGTCTGGCAACCTCGGAAGAGACATAACAGATTCCCCGGTACAGCCGCAGCATGGAGGCGGGAACGGCCGTGGTGACTGGGCCGAACAGCATGACGCGCGACACGACCCGCTGCCAGGATGTCGCGCCGCCGCAGGCGGCGCGATACTGCAGTTCCACCCGCTCCCGGGCGTTGGCAATATCCCGCGGACCCACGGACGCGCTTCGCGTCGGCACGTTCGTCAGGTCGCCCGAGCAACCGAACATGCCTCGCAAGCTGTCTTCCGCCACCGTCTCCATCATGGGCGTGACGAGGCGGGAGCCCTGTTGCACGAATTGCTGCATGTCGTCGCAGGCGAACTCGCCCTGCGGCTCGATGGCGCCGATGCCGCCGGACCAGTTGACGGAGGTGTACGCCACGCCGGCGCCGCCGAGCGCGTCCAGCATGCCGGAGTAGCCGACGACATTCGCGGTGGTGAAAAAGTGAATCTGGTCCAGGGGCATCCGCAAGGCCGGATCGAGGCGGTCGTGGAAGTGCTTCATGAACTGTCCGGCGCGTGAATACGGACTCTTCCACGGTGCGACTTCGCCGCGCTCGTTGGCATACTCCGAGAAGAAGAACACGTGGACATTGCGGCAGCTCACGCGGTACTTGTTCAGCACCTCGGCGGCGCTCATGTACACCGGATTTTCCGGCGTGGGCAGAAGCAGCACGAGGCGCCGGTTGGCGGTATCCGAGAGCCGTATCCGGTGGAACAGGTCGGTGACGAAAACGTTGCGGGCGTCGTAGACCACGCGCAGTTCGAACTCCGGGTTCTCGAAATGACGGCCGACGCGCTTCCAGGTGTCAATCAGGCGCACGTTGTCCAGAACCCGCTTGTCCCGGAAAGGGATCCATGGCGCGGGATCGAAATCGAAGCTGGGGTTTATCATGGTTAGCCTGCCGATCGTTCGCGGTCCGCCCGTATCCGGCGCAGCCGCAACCTTCCTCGCCTTACCTGCAACACCCCTTACGATAGTGTTAACAATTCGTTTGTGCGTTAACGATCATGCATCGTAGTATATTGAACATATGCACGCGCAACGGCGAAGCCGGCTGCCGGCGGGGATTCTGTCGCTCGGACGGATGATCAGGCGCGACGCCGCGCCCACCCAACGCGATCACCGCCACGCCCACGCCCTGGAACTGCTATACCTGCACAAGGGCGGACAGCGGATCACGCTCGAGGGGCAGGCCTATCCAGTTCCGCGGGGCTCGGTGTTCGTGTCCAAGCCGGGGGAGCTTCACGGGGGCGTGAGGAACATCATCCAGCCGGGAGAGCTGTACTGGCTGGTGGTGGACTTGGCTTACTGCCGGCGGCGGTTCGGGCCCGAGTTCACTGCTGTGGCCGCGACGCTCAACGGCATTCAGCGCCGCGACTTCCTCGTAGATGCGGCCGTGAGAGGGTTGTTCGAACAGGCGCTGGACGCCAGGGACGATCCCGGTCCCTTTGCCGCGGCGTTGCTGGAGTCCACGGTCGAGACCCTGCTAATCCACGTCGCCAGAGGCTACCAGCGGCGGCTTGAGAAGGAGGACCGCCGCGCCGCCGCCGAACATCTCAGAATTCGCCGGGCCGTCGAGTGGGCCGACGCCCACGTCCGCGAGAACTGGAGCGTGGCGGAAGCCGCGGCCGTGTGCGGTTTGAAGCCCAGCCGCTTCCACGAGCTGTGTGTGCGCGCCACCGGCTACCCGCCCGTGGAGCGCCGCAACCGGCGCCGCGTCGAACTAGCCCGCGAGATGATCGCGAAGGGCACGCCGGTAACCCAGGCGGCCTTTGCCGTCGGCTTCTGTTCCAGCCAGTATTTTGCCACCGTGTTCAGGAAATACGAAGGCCTGCCGCCAACGTCGGCGCGAGCCAGGCGGGCGATAACTGAGGATGGCATCCGCCGCTGAGACCACCTGATTTGTGTGGAAGCGGCCCCCACCGCCCGCTAGGAGCGCCGTCCCATAGGTCCGGCGCTACCGCTCCGGTCCGTCGCAAAAGCAGGGCGGGACGCGTGCCGCGCCGTAGCCGTCAGGCGAAGGCGGGTATCGGACCGCCCCCTGTCGGCGGCGCGATTGTGGTGCAGGCGTTTTCTGCACAGGGATCACGACAGAGATTACGATTGGGAGTCAAGAATCCTAAGGAAACTGCGTCGCGTTCCTTACGACAAGCTTGCCCGCGGCCGCCGCAGTTGCTAGCTTCAGGCCTTCAAAGGCACGAGGAGATACACGCATGGTGAACATACCTGAAGATTTTGTGGGCAAGCCGTCCGACTACCCGCTGGCGACACTGCCGTCCGGCGAAGTGCGACGCCGCTTCCTGGAACTGCTGGGACCGTTCGAGCAGCCTTCCGTGCCGCTGGACCTGGCCGTGACCGAGTCGGTCGAACTGGCCGGCGGGGTGATGCGGGAACGCGTGGAGTATAGTGTCGCGCCCGGCGAACGCGTACCGGCCTATCACCTGTTCCTGCGGGACCTGCCTGCCGACGCTCCCGGCGTGCTCTCGATCCACGGACATGGCGGCGACGAGATCTTCCCGGTGGGCAAGGCCTACCACTGTCACCCCGATCCGCGCGACCCGCAGCAATACAGCTATCGCGCGGCATTGACGGGACTGCGCGTGCTGGCGCCCGATGCGCTCTGTTTTGGCGAACGCCGCATTGCCTGGGGGCACGCCAGGAACTTCTTCGACGAAATCAACAAGCATGCCGAGTTGGTCTCGCTTGGCTCCAGCCTGGCGTGGAAATCGGTCTGGGACAATTCCCGCGCGCTCGAGGCGCTTGAAGCGTTGGGGGCCACCAGGCTTGGCGCGATCGGATGGTCAGGCGGCAGCACGCAGGCGTACATCCTGGCTTCCGCCAACACCGGGCTGCAGGCCGCCGCCTGCAACTTCAGTTTCGCCACGCTGCGGCATCAGTTCTACCGCTACCGCGTCTGCCACTGTCTTTACCACTTCATCCCGCGCATGATGGCCGCCGGCATTGACTGGGATCAGGTGGTTGCCACCGTGGCGCCGCGCAAGCTCTTCTTCGGCTGGGGCGCGCTTGACGAGGGCACGCCGGAGCCGATGTACCGGGCATTCGTGGACGCGGTTCGGCGACGCTGCCGCGCAGAGTCCCTGCCGGACTCGCTCACATTGCACGAAGAACCCGACGTCGGACACGTCGTCACGGAAGCCATGCTGACGGCCGCGCTGAAATTCCTCGCGGCCGCGCTCAAGGCGCCGTCGCGCGCCAAGCGCTGAAGTCCAACGTTCAGCTTGCCAGCACGCGTTAGCGGAGCTATAATACTCCTGATTCCAGGGGAAGAGACAGAGACTCAGGAAACGACCGTGTACAGGCTGTCAACAGACTACGGGCAAGCGATTGGGAAGGAGCATGACTATGAACCTCCTCCTCAACATCCTCCTTTATGTCATCGTGGGCGGGAGCGAATGGTATCTGGCGCTGCGACGTACGCTGGCGTGCGCGCGCGGTGAACGCAGTCTTCTGGTCGCGATCGTGTTTGTCGAAAATCTCCTCGGCCTGTGGGTACTGGCCAATTTCGTGCGCGCGAACGACTGGCTGATGGGGGTGAGCTATGCCTCAGGTGGTGCCATTGGGGCATTGCTGGTCAGCTTCAGAAAGAAGGACGCCACGGACGAAGGTGAGACCGCCGGCGACGACGCCGACAACCGAGTGGTGGCTACAGGCCCGCAACTGGTTGGCCATGAGAGTTGAGGCGCTAGTTCGTGCAAGTGCATGACCTTCAGAGAGTGAGTGGCGTGTCGTGACTGACCGGATCGTCTCATTCCTGATGCTAGCGACCGCGCGGGCCATGACGATGGCGCTGACGGCGGCGGCGACGGACACAAGCTCCACGAACGCTGTTCCCGTGCCCCTGCACGGCGTCGGCGATTCGCTGGCCGATAATCGTCACGTGCACCAGTGGATCGCCAACGAGGCCCACACCTACTTCACCAACGAGGTCGAGGGGGCGGACTTGAGCGCCTGGCTGGGCACCCTCGCCGGATCGTTCGAGGATCACGACAACAACCTGCTGGAGGGCGTCCGCGACGAGGACCAGGCGGGTGAGAACCCAGCCGCCCCCGGTTCGACCTACAGCCTGCTGCCCTACACCGAGCACTTCTGCGCCGGCGCGGATGGGAGCGAACTCGATGACGGTCTCTTGTCCTATCCCGCCGCCGTGACGCGAGCCGTCTGGTACTGGGACAACTACGCCAAGCCGAACTACCCGGCCAACCGCGCCGCCAGTTTCTATTATCTGGGCCACGTGGCGCATCTGGTGGCCGACATGACCGTGCCGGCGCATGTCCACAACGACGATCACATCTTCTCCGAACCCTATGAAGACGCCATAGCCGCCAATGGCTGGTTTCATCTCTGGTATTACGGCTGCACGAGCAACGATCTCGCGGTGGCCTGGCTGCAACCGCTGAGCGTGGACTACGCCGACCTGCGGGCGCTTATTCAGCGTACGGCCAATTATACCGAGGACTACGACAGTCGCGATTCCTCCGGCGACGTCTCGCTAGGAGCCGCGCCATTCGATCCCGGAGATTATCTCGGCACCTGGCACCGTCCGGCCGAAGTCAGCCGTTTCGGCGGCATGCGCAGTGAGGAACTGACCATCACGGCCGACGATCTCATGCCCTACGCCATTCGCCGCGTGGCCGATCTCTACCGCTTGTTCTACCGGCAGGTGGACGCCACGCCGCCTGACGTTGCGATGCTCTATCCCGAGAGCGGCGACCCCTCGCACCCGACAGTACGCGGTACGCTGGCCCCGCTGGCGCTGGCGGCTGCCGCGGCGGACTCCCAGAGCGGTATCGTGCGGCGGGGGTACCGTTTTGCCTGGCGCCGGCAGGAAGCGGCGGGAGATTGGACGGAGTGGCAGATGATCGCCACTTCGCCCACGCCTCCGAGCGCGGTCTTCACGCCGACGACGGACGCGGGACTCTACGCGTTTCGCGTGCTGGCTGAAAACGGCGGCGGCGCAGTCGCCACCAGCGCGGTCACCTACATGCGAATAGTCCTACCGATACCGGAGGCGCCGCTGCTGCACATCGCCGTCGCCTGTCCGCGCCTCTACGTGGTGAGTTGGGACAGCAGCAGCGGCCATCTATACAGCGTTGATCACTCTGCCAGTCTGGTGTCGCAGACGCTTTCGCGCTGGTCCATATCGGCTTCGAATCTGCCGGCCACGCCACCCCTGAACACATTTACCGATCGAGTTGCGGACGCGCCGGTCCGCTTCTACCGTGTACGGGCCGATCTGATGGATCGGTAAGCCCGCCATGGATGGAACCGGGCTTGAGCTATTGCCCCATTGCCTTGTCGATGGCGGCCGGTCGGGTCCCTGTGGCGCCCGTCTCTCGGCTCCTGTCGGCGAGATATTTGGCCCGGCCTTCCCGCATGTAGGCCATGAGTCCCAGATCAAGCAATGCCACATTGCGTTTCTCGCGATCCGTAGAGGCCAGGCGGCGTGCCTCGTTCATCAACCGCTCGAACTCCCGCATCCGTTCCTCGGTGCCCAGCTTGCCCCAGGCCACTTCGAAACTGAGGCCAAACGTCTTGGGGTCTTCAGGGCGGGGATCGTGGGAACGTAGCGCGGGGTCGGTATAGGTCTTCTCGATGAGCCGATAGAGCTTGCGCAAGGGCTTGGCCGCGGCGCCGTAAAGTCCCGTGAAGTACTCGTCCAGCAGCGTGTCAACATCCAGATCGGCGTTGTCCATCAACCGGAACAGCACGTAGCTGTCCACGTCGGTCGGCATGCCGCAGTGGAACATGCCGCGATAACCGTGCCGTTTGTACATGCGCAGTTCTTTCCCGATGGCATGCGCGAAGTAGCCGGGGAAGCAATGGAAGTTGCCGGAGTCGGCCCACCCCCTGTAGCCATGCCCGTAGTAGCACCAGGCATACAAGGCGCGGCCCGACCTTCTCGCTTCCCGTCCCCAGACTTCCGCCAGCCGCCATTCCTCCCCATAGGGTTCCGTCCACCACGGCGATCCGTCGAAGGCAAAGCAGAACTGCACGGCCACGAAGGGATCGAGCGTGAAATCGCGCGGCGGCCAGGCATGGCTCGCGTAGGCCAGTGTGACGATGCGCCTGTCGGGATGGGTCAGCTTGACCTTCCTGGCAACGGCATCAACGAACCCGAACATGTAGTCGCTGTCAATACCGGTCGAGAAGAATCTGCCGGTTCCGTAGTTCGTTCCTTTGGTGACGGTTGCGGTGCAGGCCGGACACTTGCAGAACGAGCGGTTGTCCATCGGCTCGACGCAGAAGAAGTTCTCGCCCCACCTATATCCCGTCGGCCCCATGGTGAACGGGTATCCGCCCTTGTCGAAGTAGTCGCGCGCCTCTTGCGCGACTTGGGCAATCAATCCCGTGCTGCTGTAGCAGAGCTGGGGCGGCGGATCGGACTCGTAGCCCTGGGCAAACCAGTCCGGCCGTTGTCCGACAAAGTAATTCGAGACGACCGCGTCGGCGTGTGGCTTCCAATACTGGAAGTAGTAGTGGTACAGCGAATGGTTGGCCACGCACTTTTCCCCGCCGTTGCGCATCCGCAACAGGAAGAGCGTCGCCGTGTTGCGTCTGAGCGTCAGCCCGTCCCCGTGCCTGGCGCGGCTGTCGGCATAGGCCAGGGCGTCCCAGGTCTTGAACCCCGCCTCCATCTTGGGGCCCCACAAGGAGACGGCGCGATCGTAGCGCTCCTCCGCCCATGTGATGCCGGTATCCCGGTAGCGGAAGGTCGGCGCTCGGCGGACGTTCTTCACGCGCACCGTCAGCTCCGGCCGTTTCGGGATCAGCGCCCCTTCGTCGGTGGGGTTGAACCAGCGCACGCCGCAGGCGTCCTGCAGGAAGTCATAGACGGCGTGCAGGGTGCCGCGCTCCTGCCACCAGCCTGGCCAATTGGCGTTCTTGCCGCCGTCGCCAAGGGCACCAGGATCGAGCTTCACCACCGTAAAGTCGGCGGCATCCTTGCCCACCAGCACGAGTGCGTCCTTTTCCGCTCTGACGGCATATTCCTGGAGGCCCAGCGCCTCTTGCGTCAGTCCTAACGCCCGCGCCGACGGCGTATCCCCGACATGAATGCGCACCGTCTTGCCTGAGCCCTGAATCCCGCCCCCTGACCCCTCGATCGGCAGCGTCGCCCCGGTCATCTGCCTGACATGCCACTGTAGTTCGTACGCCGCGAACTGCGCCGCACGTGTCGGCTGTTCCGCCAGCACAATCACCGCCGTGGGCTGGCCGTCACGAGTCAGCGTGAGAGTCCGCGCCTCCGCCGTGCCGTATCGTGCCAGGACCAACGACACCACCAGCCCCACCATGGTCGTATTCCGCAGTCTCATTGCCATCTCCTGCTTCCCGTGGCGTTC
>JAQULY010000039.1 GCA_028718445.1 Kiritimatiellia bacterium | reverse complement strand
ATGCGTACGAACTGCTCCTTATCGGCGTCATCGAGCGGTCGGTCCGCCGACGTGCCCACCACGCGGTTGTAGCAGTGGTGCCAGGTGTCCCGATATTCCGGCTTCAAACGAGGGTGTCGCATGGTTCAAGTCCTTTCAGTGTGGGGGCAATCACGCCCCCCACCTAATACGAAGGAACCAAGCCGCCAAATTTCCGCCCCTTTGGCAAAATATTTTTGTACTATCTCTCTGTCCCCACTCGTTTCAGAATTATGAAAAAGATAACGTGCGGAATCATTATCCTTGCGGCGATGGCCGCGACTCGCGTTTCAGCGGCTGAACCACGTCTGCCCTCATTCCTTCCCGCCTATTATGCGCCAGCCTTCCGTTCTGGAGGGAAAGCCCTCAACTTAATCAGCCAAGGCGAGACGAATGGCGTAACCCAGTATGTCTACTCGACTGCTGACAAGGACCTTGCGCTATCCGTTGAGAACATCCTCGGCGACAAACCAAAGTGCGATGCCGTACTCAACAACATACTGGGCCATCTCGATCAGATCATCACAAGCAACAAGGGATCGTTCGTGGAGATTACCACGACAGAGGCATGCGCCGAAGTGGCTCTTACAAATGCCGCGCAGACGATTATGACCTTCATGTTGCCGAGTTCCGTTCACATATGGACCTTTTCAAGAAACCCAGCAGATCGTGAACCCCTGACAGCCGATTTCAAGACAATCCGCGGGTGGGCGAATAGGCAGCGATACGAGGAAGCGCTGCAAGCTGGGAACGTCTCAATGGGGCACTGGCAGAAGTGCATTCACGACTACGCAAAGGTCTTGCTGGAGTCTGGACGGAAGGATGACGCACTTATCGTTCTCAAGAATCTCCTCGCCACTGCGCCCTTTGACTACAAAGCCCATCTTGAGCTGATGGAGAACACCCCGGATGCCACATCAGCCAGCAACAGCGCCAAAGCGGTTTTCAAGAACGCAGAAACCAGAGATCAAATCACCAAAGCCGCGAGTTTCCTTGGAGTCGAATCACGGACCATAGAGCTTCTTACACCACTGTCAACCAATGAAGCAGGATTACAGGTCATCCTCATCCCTCTGCCTCCATGCAACTCATGGCTGCTCGATGAGTCGGCCAAGGTGTTCGAACGAATCATCGAGGTCCCCGTCAAGATCAGACGACTGAACGAGGTTTGGCTTTGGGGCACGCCGGAGCGAATCTTCCGACAAAGGGATATTCAAGGCATACTTGTGAGGCTCACCAAAGAGAACATCGAGTTCACAAACTGGAGCAACGATCGGTATATCAACACACTGAACGATGCCGTGAAATCTGAGGACGCGCTGTCTAGGTACTGGGTCCGTGATCTTGCTGAACAAGTCAAGAAAGAGCCGGGCCAGTACTTCGTTGATCCTTACCTAGATCGGCTTTGCACCACACTCAAAAGCTACCGCTCGAAAGACAACCGAACCATGTACGTGGCGATCACCGAGGCGAATATCTACTCCGGAGATAACAACTACGTGTTCAGCCTCGGAAGGACTGACCAGGAATCTCCGGCCAGCATCATGTCGTACTATATGATGCTGGGCAGTACGCTCCACGAGACCTATGACTCAAGACAGCGTCTTGTCGAGCGGATCGCCAAGGAGTTGGTCCCTGCAAGCCTCAAGCAATTGGGTATTCCACGCAGCACGGACCCAACCTGTCCTTACTCTTACTCAAGCGGCGTTGACCGGCTGGACCAGAAGACCCTCATGCTTTCCGACGAGGTCAAAGAAGCTCTGAACAAACTAAGAGATCCAACCACGGGGTCGAGTGTACCGTGAGCCCGCAGCGGGCCCACATTCACTCACCCCGAACGTTGGGCATGGAACGATGACATCCTTAAAGACACAGCGGAGACGGAGGGGCGTTGTCTACTGGATGATCTGCCTCCTCGTACTTCTGCCTGCCACTGCCCTGCCCCTGCTCGCAGTGGCTAAGGCAACTCGGGTGGTCACCACCCAGTATGTCATCGCATACCTGGCCGGTATCTCGGCAGCGACAGTCTTCGCCTACTGGTCTGACAAGAAGAAGGCAGAGACCGCTTCATGGCGGACGCCAGAGAGCACGCTTCATTTGCTGGAACTTCTCGGAGGCTGGACTGCGGCTTTCGTATCCCAGCGGCTATTCAGACATAAGATCATGAAGGGGGAATACCAGTTCACGTTCTGGTTCATCTGCGTTCTGCATCAATACCTGTCATTTGACTATCTTCACCAATGGCGCTACACAATCCGTTTCCATCAGATCATCGAGCCACTGCTCAAATGAGGAACATGCCCAACACGCCGTCGCAGTAGGCGAATGGGGACAGAGAGACTGTGGCGGGGCAGCCTGAATTTGCTGAAGTTGGCGAAAGCCGGGCGGAGATGGCGAAGGGGAAGGCCTACACTGGGAGGGTTGCCTCAAGAGGTGAAGGGGTCACGTCTCAACATTCAACACGGTAATTGCGTCTGAAGCCGTATTATGAGATGTTCCTGACATGGCCAGGCCACTGCGAAGCGATCGGGAGAACGGATGGTATCACGTGTTTCACCGGGGCATCGAGAGGCGCGCTGTGTTTCTTGACGATCGTGACCGTGAGCATTTTCTAGAATTGCTCGGGTCGATGAGCGAACGTTACCGGGTGGGGATCCAGGCATTCTCGCTAATGGACAACCCTGGCACGGAATGGTTCGGACGCCGGATGCGAATCTGAGCGCGGCGATGCAGTGGCTACACCTGAGCCATGCGGCGTGGTTCAACGCGCGGCACCAGCGGGTGGATCCGTTGTGGCAGGGACGCTTCGGGGCCGTGCGGGTTGCGGATGAGGGATGGGCATACGAGGTGAGCCTGTATGTGCATCTGAATCCGGTTTGCACGGCGACGTTCGGCCAGATGAAGGAACGAGAATGAGCACACGCCTCCCAGCAAACCAGTACGCTGACTCAGGCAATCTGTCTGCGCGAGCCAATCTGCACGCCCAGTACAGCACGAATCCACAAGGATGGGGGAACTGGCTGTTTCAGCAGATTAAGTTGAAGGACCACCTCACGATTCTGGACGTTGGTTGCGGCCCCGGTGGTCTGTGGCGCAGCCATCTGGGCTGCATCCCTGCGAACGCCCACCTTGTGTTGACGGACTTATCCCCGGGAATGGTGTCCGAGGCGGAGAATGTCCTGCCGGACAAGCGGTTTGAATTCAGAGTCGCCGATGCTCAAGCCCTCCCTTATCCAAATGGGAGTTTTGACTGCGTAGTCGCAAATCACATGCTCTATCACGTGCCCGATCTAGACGGGGCGCTGTCAGAGATTGCCCGAGTGCTCAATCCGCAGGGAACACTCTACGCAGCAACCAACGGCGTTTCACACATGCGACAGCTTCACGAGGCAATCCGGCTGTCGATTCCCGAGTTCGCGGTTCTGACGGGGTCGTTCACACTCGAAAACGGGAGTTCAGTGCTTGAGCGCCACTTCGGCGAGGTCTCTGTGCGCAGGTACGAGGATCACCTTGTTGTCCCCGACGCCGATGCCCTGTCGGCCTACGTTCGGTCAATGGCAAGTGTGGCGGACGCGACAGACCGGCAACTTGACGAAATCGAGCAGCGCATCCGTGACCAGATTGTCAGAGACGGGTCCATGGAAATCGAGAAAGCTGCCGGTCTGTTCATCGCGAAGGAACCCAGGGAGGCCGAACAAGGAGCCGAAGGCGACGCGGTAAACCGCGCACCTTAGCTCCAGCGTTCGCAGAGATGATGTAATGCAACAGATGAGTGTTCTGACATACATGGGGCTACAGGGAGGAATCTAGATGAAGGCGTGGTACGAGGTACATGCGATTGTGATCGGAACGCTACTCAGCAGCTTGGCATTCGGCGTTACCACGAACACGACGTTCGTCCCGAGAACAGGGCAAACGGCGGTGTATCGTAGCGGTGACGATGGAGATCTAGAGTGCGGTGCCGCTTGGCCTGTCCCCCGTTTCTCAGACTGTGGTGACGGCACAGTGATTGACAACCTAACCGGTTTGATGTGGACTCGACACGCGAATCTCCCGGGCAGCGCAACAAACTGGGCTGCAGCTATTGATTTCTGTCAAAACCTGAGTCTGAGCGGCTACGATGACTGGCGTTTGCCCAATGTCCAGGAACTACAGAGCCTCGTCGACTATGGCCGCAGTCAGCCTGCCCTTCCGTCTGAGCCCAATCCCTTCCAAGATGTTCAATCCCCCTACTACTGGTCCAGTTCTACCGTGAACTGGTTGGTTAGCTATGCGTGGACCGTCAACGAATGGTACGGCGCCATTCACTACAACACCAAGACGACATCGTATTACGTGTGGCCGGTGCGTTCTACACTGCTTGAGACTTCACACACAAATCTCGCGATCAGGTCGTTCGATAGTGGGATCATGACATGGACGAACATCGACCACGACATGCGCTACACGATAGAGTGGCGCTCATCCTTAACGGACACGAACGAATGGAGCAGTTCCTATGAGGACTTGGTCAGCATCCATTGCACAAACGATATTGTCACCGTATCGGTTCCTGTCTTCTATCGTGTGGTTGGGGTTGTACCGGGCGTGTCTACATCTCCAGTTCCGAGAACAGGCCAAGCGAGTGGATATCGGACTGGCGACGACGGAGACTTGCAGTATGGCGTCGTGTGGCCTAGTCCCCGCTTTGTGAGCCATGCAGATGACGTCGTGACTGATAGGCTAACCGGTCTGGTGTGGTCGCGCGATGCTAACATCTTGGGTAGCCCGACGAGCTGGGCTGATGCAGTTGACTCGTGCAGCAGCCTAACCCTCGCAGGCAGGGACGACTGGCGACTGCCGAACGTACGGGAGTTGCAGAGCCTTGTTGACTACGGTATGGATTCGCCAGCGTTGCCCGCGAACCATCCGTTCCAGAACGTCGACACGGCTACCGCATGGTACTGCTGGACAAGCACGACAGATGCAGGCAACCCCAACGATGCATGGACCGTTCGCCTGAAGGACGGGTACGTTGCTACACTAGGCTCCAAGACGAACATCTACAGCGTATGGCCGGTCGCAGGCGGCGACTGATCAGCCTGAAAGGTAAAGGGGTCACGTCTCAACATTCAACACAGTAATTGCGTTTGAAGCCGTATTATGAGATGTTCCTGACATGGCGAGGCCACTGCAAAGCGATCGGGAGGACGGATGGTATCACGTGTTTCACCGGGGCATCGAGAGGCGCGCTGTGTTTCTTGACGATCGTGACCGTGAGCATTTTCTGGAATTGCTCGGGTCGATGAGCGAACGTTACCGGGTGGGGATCCATGCATTCTCGCTGATGGACAACCACTGGCACGAACCGGCTGGCGCATGGGGTTGAGCCATCGAAGGCGGAACGGCTGTGCGACGCCACTGCAACTGGCGCCGAAGAATTTGTCAGGGCAATCAAGAAACAGGCCGGTGGAGGAGGCCGGGAGATGAGCGGGAAGCGCCGCCTGCGCCGCCGGTGGAGTCTGGACGAGATTCTGCGTGGGGTGGAGCAGGCTTGCGGTGAGACACGCCAGACGTGGATGGAGCACCGCGGTGGCGACGGCAAGGCGCTGGCGATGTGGGCAACCCGCCGCTACGGTGGTCTGACACTGCGCGAGACGGGAGAAGCGCTCGGTGGTCTGGACTACGCGGCGGTCAGCATCGCCATCAAGCGTTTGGAGCACAAGGCCGTCACCGAAACGAACGTGCGAAAACGAATGGAGATGATTGGGGCAATGTTGAATGTTGAGACGTGACCCTTCTTTCCCGGCGTGGGCCGAAGCGGCCATTGTCGATCGGGCCAATGAAATCCTGCGGCCGCAGCAGGCGTTCGCGAACCTCGAAACCAAGGCAGGCGCGTGGCGCATCGAAAACGGCACGCTGGTGCAGACCGACGTGGCCGCGTCGCACGCGCGAACCTTCATCAAAGGACCGCGGTGGACAGACTGCGTCATCAAAGCGAAGGTGCGAGTGGATACCGTTGGGGCGCCGGCGGCGTCGCCGGGCGCGCGGCTGATCGTTCGCGGCGATGAAAGAACGGATGCGTTCTATACCGTCGGTCTATGGGCGGGCAGCCGCGAAGTGCGCATCGAAAAATCGCGCGGGCTCGAGTTCGAGCCCATGATGAACGATCAGTCCGGAACAGTCGCGTCCGCGCCGTTTCCGGTGGAACTGGGCAAGACTTATGAGATGACCGTGGTGGCCGACCACGCGACGATCTACTGCTATATCGACGGCAAGTTCGTCGTGCTCGCGCAGGAGCAGGATTATACTACCCAACTATTCGGCCGCGTCGGTTTCTTCACGAACGCCGCCACCGGCACGTTCGCGGACGTGTCGGTCAAGGGACTCAAGGACGCCACGGCCTCGCCCATCACCCCGCACTCGGACAAGCCGGTGAACCTGAGAATCTACTCGCCCGCGGTGATCAAGGATGACAGGTTCCGGATGTGGGATTCGCTGCTGGGACGATACGTCGAGTCGGTGGACGGGATAACTTGGACTTGGCCGGCCGGCACAGAGTCCGTCGTCGACGAAGGCAACACCGGCGATTGGCCCACCGGCAACCAGTGCGGCGATCCCGACGTCCTGAAACTGAACGGCCAATACTGGATCACGTTCTGGTCCACATGCAAACGTCGTAACAATGCTTTCGACGGCATGGGCATCAAACGCTCGAGCGACGGCATCCATTGGACGCCCGAACCGGCCAATCCCGTCTTCTACATGGGACCGTACGGCGACTGGGATGAAATGGTGGTTGGCGATCACGCGATGATCAGAGACGGGGACCGTTTCAAGATGTGGCACGTCGGCATCACGCGGTGGCAACGGGGTTACCGGAATGAATTCGGCTATGCGGAGAGCCTGGACGGCATCCACTGGCGCAAATGCCGCATGAACCCGGTCCTGACCCAAGGCGCGCCGGGAACCTGGGACGGTGGCTGGATATACGCGGCGGGAATCGTGAAAATCGATGACGAACAGTCCGAAACGCACGTTTATGCGGGCAAGCCCGGCGCCAGTTATCACCTCTTCTATACCGGCCAACCCACCAGCAACGAACTCATTGCCGGCGTCAAACGCATCGGCTACGCGTTCTCGCTCGACGGCATCCACTGGGTCAAATGGAACGACCCGAACACCGCCGAGCCGTTTCATGACAGCGATCCGGTGGTGGGTTGGGCGGAATTTGGGGAAAGAGGCTGCTCCGGCGTAGGCGCGGCCACGGCGATGCTCCTTGGCGATGAAGTACGAATCTATTACACGATGTACGAGGAGCGAGTGGAAGTCGGGCAACGTCCCGAAGGCCCCGTGGATACCTCCTTCGCAACCGTTAAGGTGGACGCGCTGCGGAAGATCGTCGCCGACGCGAAGGCAAAAGGGTCGCTTAGATGCGCGAGTCGCGCGGAGATCGACGCAATGCTCGACGAACCGTTGCCACAGTCCATGTGGGACGACTTGCAGGGACATGTGCTGGCGGCAATACAAGCGAAGCAATCAGGCGACAAGGACGGTGCGAAATCGGCGATGGCCGAAGTCACGGCCACCCGCGCCAAGTTCACCAAGGCTCTCGAACGCTACTACGCAGGCGCCTTCGCTTCCTTGAAGAAGGTTGTGGACACGCTGGAGGAGGGACACGCGGTGACCGAGAAGGTGGCCTGGAGTCTTCCGGCGGATCGTGTGGGAACCAACCCGCAGCAAATCGAGTTGACCGGATTGAACGTCGCGGCCGGGAATCGCCCCATCATGATCGAGATCGCGGTGAAGTGCGACCGCTTCGAGGTCGCGCGGGTGGCGTGGGCGACGACCGATGGGTACAAGCCCGGACAGGAAATGGAGTTCATCGCGGGCTACCCCGGCGTGGAAGTCCCCACCCACCGCGTCACGATTGACACAAACGGCCAGCCCATCAACGCGCTGCGCTTCGAGTTCCCCGGCGGCGCCACCGTGGACCTGAAACAAGTCCGCATCCGCGAAATCAACATAGCACCATGAACTGGAACTCAGAATTCCAATGCGTTCGAAGTCGCTATCAAGATGGTGACGAATTTCGAGCCACCTTTTGAGAAAAGGTGCGTTCCAGCGAGCCGGCGTGCCCGAGCGCGTGAACGAAACCGCCACGGCGATCAAATGGGCGCAGACGGCGTACAATGGCGCGTCGGTGGCGCGTCGGTGGCGCGTCGGGGTCCCCACACTGGGAGGGTTGCCTCAGGTGTGGTGACGACAGACGGGACGGTTGGCATGCGCGAGGCGGGTAGAAGGAGCCAGTGATGGCCGTGTCGATGGAGAATCTGCCATCTCTCGGCTTTGTCTCCCCCTTTTTCTGTCCATTTCGGTTGACGATTACGGGCGACGATTACGGTGGACGAGGATGCGTCTCCTCGTTTTCCGTGATCGTCGGCAGGATTATCTCTTGACAGTTCCTCATTTCGAACCCGTTCGGCGAACGGCGGGGACCGCCGTCTCCAGCGGTGTCCCCTGGAGCCGGCCGTCCCGGCCGGTCCGGACTGCTCCTTATCAGCGTCATCGAGCGGTCGGTCCGCCGACGTGCCGACCACGCGGTTGTAGCAGTGGTGCCAGGTGTCCCGATATTCCGGTTTCAAGCGGGGGTGTCGCATGGTTCCAGGCCTTTCAGTGTGGGGGCAATCACGCCCTCCACCTATACGAAGAAACTACGCAGCAGAATTTCCGCCCCTTTGGCAAAATATTTCTGTACTATTTCTCTGTCCCCAGATTTCCCAGATTTCAGTTCGTTAGGCAACATATCAAGCATGTCGATACTCATCCAAGAAGTTCCAACAGTAGATGCCCCAATGGAGCTACTGCTGCTTGCTGACCCTTCGGAGGACAAGGTTCGCTCCTATCTTCCCGGGTCAAAATGTTTTGTTGCCTCAAGTTCTGAGGTTATTGTTGCCGCATGTGTTGTCAAACCACTTGCCGCAGGTGCCCACGAGCTAATGAGTATCGCTGTGCAACCAGCCCATCAGAGATTCGGCTACGGCACAGCGCTTCTGAAATGGGTTATTGATTTCTTTCGTAAATCTGGTGCAAGTCAACTTGAGGTAGGCACCGGCACTTTTGGCTATCAACTCGCCTTCTACCAGAAACATGGGTTTCGGGTTTCAAGCATTGACCATAATTTCTTCGTCAAGAACTACGCTGAGCCAATCTTCGAGGGTGGCATCCAGCTCTTTGATATGCTGCGTCTCACGCTGAGGTATCCCGGCAATGTTACCTAACCATTCATTCGGGCGGACGCGGCCACAATGCGGCCGCGCCGCTCAATTCGTTGAGTGAAGGAGAACAGAATAGATGGAACTTGAATTCAAGAAGGATTTTGAGGCCGCAGTAGAGCAGTGGGGAAGATTCTGGAAGGGAAAAAACAACCGTCCGGCAGTTTCCGCTATACTTCCGAAGCCGGGCGTCGCAACCGTCGACAAGCCGGAATATGCATCGGGTGCCAGGGAGGATTTCGAGCCGGTCATTGACAAACTGCTCCAGTGGGCGGAAACACACGAATTCCTAGCTGACGCCATTCCGTTCTACTACCTGGAGTTTGCGGCAGACCATTTCGCGGCTTTACTGGGTGCCGACCTCAAGTTCAGTGAAGCGAAACCCGGAGGATGGGCGGTCCCTTTTGTTCGGGATCTCGACCACGCGGAGATTCGTTTTGACCGCGATGGGTACTGGTGGAGGCGAACGGTCGAGTTTGCAGAGGCGTTGCGTGCCAGATGCGATGGAAAGCTACTCATTGCGTCAAACACGCTTGTGGCCAATCTGGACGCGCTCGCAGCAATCTACGGAACAGAACATGTTCTGATTGCCATGATTGAAAATCCCGATGCCGTCCATTCAGCCCTGGCGCAAATCGATCAAGCTCATGAACACATCCTCGAGGCTCTGTCCGAATTGCTCGACTACCCTTGCTTCGGTAGCATCACTCGCCATGGAATGTATAACGCCGGTCGCGTCAATGTTCCGCAGTGTGACTTCTCCTGCATGATCAGTCCTGATATGTTCCGCGAATTTGTCGTCCCTTATCTGACCAGGGAAATACGGCGTCTGGATTCCGTCGAATATCATCTCGATGGTCCCGGCGCCATCAAGCATCTTGAAGCGCTGTGCGAGATTAGAGAGTTGGACCTAGTCCAGTGGGTTCCTGGCGCAGGTCAAGGAGAGCAACGGGACTGGACTGCACTCTTCGATCGCATTGACGCTCTCGGGAAAGGGCAGTTGCGCTGGGGCCGAGCAGACACAGCCAAGCACCTGTGGCAGAAATACAGGACGCGGAAGCTATTCTTCAATCTCCAGGCTCAGTCGCGCGCAGAAATTGAGGACTGTTTGGCAGAATTGGAAAACATTACACCCAACAAGCCGGATGCAGGCGACGCTTGACGGCGCGCCTGATCCGCGAAGTGGGCGGACTTGATGTGCGCGTCCTCATCCTCACGCCACCGTTGGGCTCCAACGGTTGAGGGGTTCAGAGGCGCCAGCCGAAGTGCCTGCCTTCCGCATGAGCCCAGAAGCTTCAGTAGACCCGATAGCCTGCCGGTGCTTGGACCTCTGTGGCAAGTTCCCCGCCTTCTCGGCACCAGCCCACCCGAATGAACCCATCAGGCGTGGGAATCCGGCCTTCACATCGGCCGAGATCCAAGTCGGGGAAACGCAGGCGTAACGTCCGTTTGACCGTGTCCACCTCCCAGACCCCGAGCACGTCTCGAAACAGGATATGCGCCACGTGCGAAGCGAATCCATGGTTACATGAAGCCACCGGCGTGTTGTTCTCCCAAAGCGTTCCGGTGGTGCAGGCCATTCCGTCGAAGTACTTCTTCAACTCCGCGAGGATCTGCCGACATTGCCCGTAGCGCGAGAGGATTTCCAGGCGCAGGAAGTAACCGGGCAGAGCATTCGCGGCGTGAATATCCGGCAAGATTCCTTCCGCACGGCCAGGCCCAAGTCTGTGCAACAGGATTTGCCATAAATCGGGATGCGTCTCCGGTGTGGCGACGTCCGTGAAGAAGGCGTAGTACTGGCAGACCTCCGTGCGGTTGTGCGTGGCGGCCAAACGCCCGTCCGAGCGGACCGCGTTATCAACGAAGAATTTGCCGTCGAACGACTGCCGGCGCACGACTTCGCGCACGGCTTCGGCCTGCCGTCGCCATGCCGGTTCGCCGTAGAGCCGCCCCGCCGCGTCGAGGGCGGCCGCGTACAGCATATTGGTCGGATAGTTGACGTCCTGGGTGAACTCGTTTGCTTTGGACCACTCGATGAACACCCAGGACTGGAGATTCTCCAGCAAGCCGTCGGTATTCAGATACGGGCGGAAGAACTCGAACACGCCCTCGATTCTGGAACGGAAACGCTCGATCATGGCGCTGTCACCGCTGCGCGTGGCGTATTCCTCCAGTTGCAGCACCAACCACAACGCCCAATTCGGGATGTAGGCTCCGAGAGGGAAATCGGCGGGATAGTTGTCCGGAACCATGCCTTTGGGTATGTTCGCGAACGACGGTGGCAGAACATAGTTCTCCAGGAAGTTCCGTTCCACCAAGTGATTCCCGCACAGGTCGGCGGCGACGCGCGCGGTGAAGAAGCTGTCGCAAAGCCATCCGGCCCGTTCCCGCCCAGGGCAATCCATGAAGATATCCACCGTGTTCTGGCGGAAGGTTTCGCGCGCGGCGGCGTAGATCCTGTTAAGCACCGGATCGGAACAATCGAAGTGCGCGCGCTCCGCGTCCGGACTGACGTACTCTCGCACGTAGGCATCCTCGATCTCGCAGTCGCCTTCGGTGATCATCCACTTGGCGTACCGGAGGGCATAGGGCTCCAGAGTCTCGAAGGCGTAGGTACCGGGCTGAAGCGAAAGGCTGATCGCGTTGACGCAACCGGCGTACCGGCGCCAATCCACATCGCCGTTGACCCGGATTTCGTCGAAGGTGACGTAGAGCCGGGCCGCATTCCGGCAACGCACCTTCATCCCCAGGAACCCACTGCGTTCCACGCCGAAATCGAGCACCCGAAAGGCTCGGTCGGCTAGTCGGAAGGAATTGCCGCGGCCCCAGGGAACGTCCAGTTCCCGCAACCTGTCGGTCACCGTCGCGGCCAGTTCATGCGACAGCACGCACGCCAGTTCGGATTCCGCGAAACCGTCACCCTTCCTACCGCCCATGGCCAACTTCGGATCGCGCCAGTTAGTCGATATAAGCCGGGAACGGCCTTCGGCGACCAGGCGAGTCGGCTGGCAGCAACGAAACTCCGAAAACGGCACACGCCGGGGCAGCACGGCTCTGGGTTCCAGCACCGCCAACGGTTCTCCGCCGAATGGCACGGCTGAATCGCTACGCCAACGATCGCAGTCCGGTGCCAGCTGATAGCACTCCACGAAGGTGCGCTGGCAACTGTATCGCTGAACACGCTGTACCCTTTCCGGAAGAACCTGTGCGGCGAAACCGGCGCTTGAGGCGCCTGTGGCGGCCAGGACGGCCCCCCGCCCATCGAGGATCTCCGCCAGCAGGAACGCCGGCTGGTTCAGCACATAGTAGCTGGGAACGTTGTAGCCGATGACTTCGACGGCCATGACATTGATACCCGGCGCCGATCGCGACGTCAGATCGTATTCGTCCACGCGGTAGAAGTTGTGCGGCCCCCGGGCCGGGCCGTGGCCGACGAACGCGCCGTTGAGGAATAGACGATACAGAGAGGAAGCGGCGATCCGCAGACGCAGTCCGCCGTTCGATGGACGCGCGAACACGCACCGGAATCCCACGAACAGGTTCTTCTCCCTATCCCGTCCGCTCAGCCACACGGGCTGAGCGGACGCGAAGCACGGCGTGTCGTCGCTCCCTTCGCCGGCATGCTGTATCATGTTCCCGTTTTCTCTGCTCATCTCGTATCCCGCGAGGTCTGAAGAACGTCGGTACGTGGCCACGCGTATGCGGAAGAATCGGTCTGTTATCTAATGACAGCGACGGTGCCACGAGGAGAAGGAGGCGTCTCGTAGGCGCCCATGTCGTATCGCTTGACGCCATCCCCGTTGCCGTCCATCGGGCGCACGGCGCCGGCGAGATCGTTGGTGAGAGAAGACAGTGTTTCTCCGGTATCCACGCAGGGAGATTTCCTTCTCACGTGGTAGTCGACTCCCGGGTTCACGAAGAGCGGATCGTCGGTGATGTTGCCTGCGCCGCCGCCAAATCCCCCGGTGTTCGCCTTGACGCAGGAGTACTCGACCTTCATGAGCGTCGTGCCGTTGTTGACAAGGTCTGCGCTGCCTGTGTTGTCCCAGATGATGCAGTTCTGAACCGTGCAGGGATTGTCCGGGTAGTTGGCGACGCCGCTGCCAGCAGTCGACGAGTTGCCTACCACGGTACAGTTCCGCAGAATCTGATTCGGCCCGCCCGCCAGGCAGGCCCCCCCGCCCCGATAGCCGCCGCTGGCATTGTTCCGAATCAGGCAATTCTCCGCCATTCCGCCGGCATACAGCATCAGGCCGCCGCCGTATCCAGCCGCGCTCCCGCCGAACTTGTTCCCTTCGAGGACACAGTTCCTGATCACCGACGATCCGTGAAAGTAGAGGCAAACACCGGCGCCACACCCGCCTGCGTCCCCCGTGTTCCCGGCAATCAGGCAGTTCTGAAGGATCCCCGCGTCGATGAAAACGCCGCCGCCATACGAACCGATTCCCGTGCTGTTGCAGTTGGTGATGGTGAATCCGTCGACGACGCCGTTGTTCACCGTGCCGGACATGTTGATGCCGCGCCGGGCGTTATCGCCGTCGATGATCGTGTGCGCGTACCCGTTCACACTCTTGAGCAAGACGTTGTGATACATCTCCACAACCTGGTTGCCCGTTGCCCGATAGACACCGTTGGACACCAGCACGACGTTGCCGCCCAAATTCGTGGCAACATTGACCGCTGCTTGGATATTGGTCGCCGCCGTCATCCAGTGGGTGAACGGCGCCACATGGCTTCCATTCGTGGCCACATAGTTCGTCACCATGCTGTAGTACCCCTGCTCGTAGGCGCCCATGTCATAGGCGGTCGAACCGAACGGGCGAGGATTGTTGTCCAAGTCGTTCGCGATGGCGGGAATCGCCGCGCCGGCATCCTTGCAGGGCGATCCGGGAAGCAGCCGGTAGTTCGAGAAGACGGGAGCCACGAACAGGGGATCGAGGGCGATGTTGTTCGAGCCGCCGCCATAGGTGCCGCCAATGGAGTTGACGCACGAATAGGAAATCATGATCTTGTTGCCGTTGTTCATGACATCGGGACTGGTGTTGCCCCAGATGATGCAGTTCGTTACGGTCCCGGACCACTGGTTGGCGCTGCCGCCGTTGTCCAAACCGCCGCCATAGGTGTAAAGGTGAGATGTGTTCCTCGCGATCGTGCAATTCTGCACTACGCCGCCGGCGGTCAACACGCCGCCTCCGTAGTAGCAGGCAGTGGAATCGCCATTGTTCACGATCAAGCAGTTCTCCACCAGCCCGCCTCCGTACAACACCACCCCACCCCCGCCGAATGCATTGGTGTTTCCGGAGACGATGCTGTTCCTGAGATAGGCGCCATTCTCGAACAGGCAAGCGCCACCGCCATAGGAACCCTTGTCGCCGCGGTTGCCCGCTATCAGGCAATTCCGCACGGTTCCCCTGCGGATATAGACGCCTGCTCCCTTGAGCTCAGAGAGACCCGTGCTGCTGCAGTTGGTGACGGTGAAACCGTCCACCAAACCGTTGTTCACGGCGCCGGACATGTAGATTCCCCGGCGCGCGTTGTCGCCGTCTATGATCGTACCGGAATACCCGTTCACGCTCTGGAGCGTGATATTCCTTGTCATCAGCACCACTTGGGCTCCCCCGCCTCGATACGTCCCGTTCGTCACCCACACGACGTCGCCCACGTTGGTGGCCACGTCGACAGCCGCCTGGATGTTGGTGGCCGCCGTGGTCCAGTTGGTGAAGGGCGTTGTATGGCTGCCGTTCGTCGAGACGAAGAATTCGGCTCCCCGGAGAGACAGGGCCGCAAGTCCGACCGCCATGATTACCGCCACGTTGGACAGAACTGCCCGCGGCGAACCCCCATCGCGGACGTGACTCCAAATCCTCGCTCCGTTCGTCTTCATGTCTCAGTCTCCTCTATTTTTGCCTTACGGCCACAGTTCCAGCGTCACATCATCCAGTACGTATGTTCCCGCCTGCAGGAAGAAGAACGTCACACCGGCCAGCGGCCAACGGCCGGCATCCGGGGGAATCATGACGACACGGCCGATCTGTTCGGTCGAATCCGGATAGAAGGAATGCCAGTCGTAACGATACGCAGGCTTTCCCGTCGGGTTCTCTTCCCGGTAGATGATCCGAACACACAACGGCGCCGCCACGCTCTGATTCCGGATGACCGTATTGTCCCCGGAACCTTTGACCGAAAAAGACAGGCGCCAGGCCTCTCCCGGTCCGAAACGCAGCGAGGACAATCCGGGGTGTCTGACGGCCCCCATGTTCTCCTCGCCGTTCTTGCCGATCAGCGTCCATTCCATGGCCTGGCTTCGGCCTGCCTGAACCGGCCGAACCGAGCAAGTGCCTTTCAACGTTATGCTCCACGGCGCCAAGTTGGTCCCCTCGAAACGGCCGTTCTCAAGAGGGATCGTCGCCCACGTCATCGGTCGTTTTTTTTTACGTCGAACCGGATGAAACAGGGCTTCCAGATCCCGCCCGCGCCCGACCGATCCACGACATCCACAGCGATTACATTGGTTGCACCGTACTTCACCAAGCCCGTGACGTCGATTCGGTGAGGCTTCTGCCAGGCTTCCTTGTCAGGCTGTTTGTCAAAGTCGAATGTGGCACAGCGTTGGCCATTTACCCAGACAGTGAAAGACTCGTCCACGGCCCCAAGCTCCAACCACGTTTTCTGCCCATCTCTTGCTTCCGGAATCTCGACGCCAATTCGATACCACCCGTTGCCGTCGTAGCCGGAAGCCGCATTTTCCGGATAGCGTTCGAGGCCAAACCCCTGCGCTTCCCAGCAGGCGTCCGTGCGCAGTTTGCGCCATCTGGAGTCATCCCAGTCGTTCTTGAACCAACCGGCGCTCTCGCCCTCCCGCGCCGGGTCAATCTGGAACTTCCACTCGATTGGGAGCGCCATCGCCACGCCTTCCACCAGTGTGTCGTTATAGCCTTCCATGGCCGTGCCCCAGGACAGAACCTGTTCTCCCCAAAACGATCCCGCATAGACATTACGGCTGAACCACGGCGCGGAGAATCCCTTCCTGGCTTCGACCGCCTTCATGAGCGCGCAGAGCCGCTCCCAGCACCGTTTGCCCTGCACCACGCGCGCTTTGATTTCCTCCGGCGTGGCGTTCGTCGACGGAATGGTATCCTGGTCGAAGCCGGACATGGCCAGTCCCATGCCCTTCAAATCGGCCGCCGACTCGGCCAGGCCCGACATGCTGTCCAGCAACTCCCAGCCTTCCTCAACGAACCGGACACGAGCCTTGGCCTCCGTTCCCTTTGCCGCATGCAGAGCCTCGTCCAAGATGCTCCGAAGTTCCGCGCGAACGGCGGGTGGCCAACACTTGCGCGGGTATTTGGGGGTGCGCTCGAAAGGGTCAGACAACAGCGACGCCTGCTCGTATACATCCAGGTACTTGCGGATCGCCTTTGCCCCCGACCCGAATCCAGCCGTCAGGTAGGCATCCAGCACGGCATCCGCATCGAGGGAAGGGTCCCAGAGCGCCTTCATCCCCACCACATTCTCGCTCCACCGGTTACCCCAGGCTTGGCAGGACTCGCTATGGTAAAGCACGCCACCCAGGTTGTGGAACCTGCGCACCGTACCGGCAAAATGGCGCGGCCGGCTGGATTGACCCAGATTGTAGGCGTACAGTCCGAGGTTCTTGGCCTTCTGGCTCCACTGGCCGACCCTGTCCCAGCCCTCCTTGAAACGAGACGACTCGGACGTAATCGAGAGATCGCAGATCGTCACGCAGATATTGTCCTCGATGCGGAGAACCCCTTCCGGCGGCAAGGAGTAGCAGGAGTAGGCATACGCCTGCATCCTGGCTTGGGGCGCTCGTTCGGCCACCAGACGGGCCACCTGATTGTTGAAGGTCCAGATCCTTTCGGAGATGTCATATGCGCCGCCGCCCTTCTCGTTGTACCGCGCCCCTGGAATCGTGCCGCTCTCGCGAGTGGTCATTGGCCAGGGCCTGGAGTTTGTATCCATAGCCTTGCATCGGTCGCACAGGCAGAATCCCCACCCGTCATTGGGACAAAGCGACAACATCCGGCCATCGTCATGCGCGGGCCAGTTGCTGGCGATCGTCTCGGCGAACAGGCGCACGACATCCGGATTGGAGTTGCACACCTGCCCGCCCTGCCCGATGGTGGCAGGCCAAGGCTGGCGTTTGCCATCGTAATACGCGAAGTACTCGGGATGGGCCGTGAACATGTTGGTCTTGACATAGGTGTCGCCGTAGTGGCCGCCGTACGGCACGATCGAACTGCCACACCCATGCCGGCGGTGGAACAACGCCCACTGGCGTTTCTGTTCTCCGCCGAACGTAACGAACGTTCCGTTCGTCAACTGCAGATGGGTGTCCGCGGAAGCGCCAAACACCCGCGTTCGATAGGCCGGCTGCGACCGGATATCCACGCGGGGAATGCGGACTACCCGTTGCCTGGGTACCACCGTTCCTAACTCGCCGGGCCACAGCCAGCGCACCCCACAGAACTTTTCGAGAAACGCCGCGACGCCATAGTAGGTGCCGGCCTCGCCATTCAAGCCATGGTCGTCCACGGTGTCGTAGCCGTCCATGTCGTCCCCCAGAATGACCAGGTTCTTGCCGATCGTCGCGATTCGGTAGCCGCCCGCGCCCAAGTCCGACCGATCGCGGGGGATGCCGAGCGTATCCGTGCAGGCTGACGGCCCCACGAAAATCACGCCCCCCGCCTCAATCCGGTTGGTGTCGATGGTGTCGACAACGGAAATTCTGGCGCCCGTGACGCGCTCCAGGTAGTCGGCCAGTTCATGGGCGGCATAGCGGCGGTTGTAGGCCGCCACGCTCTTGGGGCTGTCCGGGCAGGTCACAATCACGTTGTCCGCACCCCGGGCGATTTTGAAGACCGCCGTGTCTACCGCCATGGCAGGGCCGGCCACCGCCAGCAACAAGAGCGCCCCGACCCGGCTCCATTCCCCCCAGTGTGTGCGGCGCACGTTCATACCATCTCCTCGTTTGCCCAATAGTATACGCCGGCCGTCAAAGCGCTCCTTG
The DNA here is from genome assembly GCA_028718445.1 of Kiritimatiellia bacterium. Taxonomy (GTDB): domain Bacteria; phylum Verrucomicrobiota; class Kiritimatiellia; order RFP12; family JAAYLN01; genus JAQULY01. Next base: position 1,083 of record JAQULY010000039.1, on the reverse strand, counting down.
ACTATTCCGCCAAAAACAAGCACGATTCTGTCAGATGCGATCCGCGCACAAAGCGAAGGCCGGCCCCGTGCCATCGCCCGCCCCGGCGGAACACCTCGCCTTCTCCCTCACGCGGAGAAGTGCGTATCGGATGGCCTGGAAGTACGGCCGCTTCCCGCTGGCCGTCCTGCGAATGGACCACCACGCGTCGTCGAGTTTCCATTCCCACGAATTCGTGGAACTGGTGATCATCGAGAGCGGACAAGGCATTCATTTCACGAAGAATGAATCCTATCCGATCGCCGCCGGCGATGTGTTCGTCATCCGGCCCTATCATCCGCACGGATATTCGAACGCCCACGACGTCCGGCTGGTCAACGTCCTGTTCGATCCTGACAGACTCGCCTTGCCCCTGCATGAGTTAACCCGGTTGCAGGGATACCATGCCCTCTTCGAAACAAAGGGGCGCGCCCGGAAGTTCTACGGTTTGACGAGTCATCTCCGCCTTGACCTGAGGCGGCTCACGCAAGTGGAAGGCCTGATCGCTGCGCTGGAAGCGGATCTGGAGAACAAGGCCCCGGGGTTCTCATTCATAGCCAAGGCGCTCTTCATGCAGACTATCTACATGCTGTCCCGCTGCTACGCGAACCAGCAGTCCCTGACCGATCGCCCGTTGCAGAGGATCTCCCAGGCCATCGCTTATCTGGAGGCCAACTACACCCGTCAGATCCGTCTGTCCGATTTGACCGCAACGACCCACATGTCCCTGAGTAATCTCTACCGGGACTTCAGAGCGGCCACGGGATTCTCGCCCAACGAATATCTCATCCGCCTGCGCGTCATGCGCGGCGCGCAATTGCTGCGACAGGGGCAATGGAACGTGACGGAGACGGCGTTCCAGACGGGCTTCAACGACGGCAACTACTTCTCGAGACAGTTCCGCCAAGTCATGGGGATCAGTCCGCGGCGGTTCGTTGCCTGCCACGGGAATGCGGACGTGATCGCGGAAGGCACGGAGTAGTCCGTTCTCGGTCAGCGAGCCAATAGCAGGGGGATGGGCAGGGGATGGGGACAGCAGGTGGGATAGGTGGGATGGGGACAGAG
>JAQULY010000038.1 GCA_028718445.1 Kiritimatiellia bacterium | reverse complement strand
TGGACCGCCATTGATTGGGACTGCCCGGCGCATGCTCACTTGCTCACGCACTTGACACCGGCAGACCGCGGCGCGCGCGCGGCGCGCCGCGCGCGGCGCTTGCATGCGGAGTCGCTCATGTCTGGTCAACCGTTGGAGCGGATCGCTGCGATTCGCCTGTCAGAGCCCAATGCGCTGCTGCTGGACCGCGCGCGCTGTCGCTGGAACGACGAGCCATGGCAGGAGCGACAGGAGCTGCGGAGCATCGAGGACGCGCTGCATCGTCGCTTCGCATTGCAGGTACGGCGAGGCTACTGCGCCCAGCCTTGGTGCGACACCGCAGCAGCACCGCCGCTCGGCACACTTACGCTGGAGTTCGATCTCAACCTGGATGTGCCCTTGGCCGGTTGCGAACTGGCCGTGGAGCAGCCCGCCATCTGGCAGGCGCGCCTGGACGGCGAGTCGTTGCCCATGGATGACGCCGGCTGGTGGGTGGATGAAGCCATCCGCAAGGTCAGGCTGCCGCCGCTGGCGGCCGGCGCGCATCGCCTGGTAATGACGGTTCTGTTTAATCGCCGAACCGAACTGGAGTGGTTCTACCTGCTGGGCGATTTCGGCGTGGCGCTCAACGGTTGGGAGTCGCGTTTGACCGCGCCGCCGCGCCTGTTGGGATGGGGCGACTGGACCGCGCAGGGTTTGCCGTTCTACACCGGCAATGTGACCTACGAGTGCGAATTTGAGTCCGCCGGCGGCGAACTAGTCCTGTGCGCGCCGCCGGCTCCTGCGCCGCTCCTGGCCGTGGCGCTTGATGGACGCGATGTCGGTCGCGTCGCCTTCGCGCCCTACAGCCTGGAGCTTGGCCGCGTGCCTGCCGGCGAACACAGTCTCGCGATAACCGCCTTCGGCCATCGTCGCAACGCCTTCGAAGCTACCTGTCTGCCGGACGGATCGGGCTATGCGCTCAAGCCGATGGGACTGCTGCGGGCGCCTGAAATTGATGGAGCTGAGGATCTTTTACCTTACTGATGACAAGGCGCTGATCGAGCCAAAGCGATGTTCCGCACCTCCTTGCACTCGATGCCGCCGGGTTGCGCGTCTGTCGCCGGCGCCACCGCGGAATAGAAATGGTACAAGGTCTTGTCTCGACTGATGATACCCGGCTTGCAGGCATGACGCGAATCGATCGCGCCCTCGGAGCCAATATCGATCAGGATTTCAGGCGACTTCCGCCAATGCCGCAGATCGTCAGAAAAGGCGACGCCATCGCGGGCATGGCCATCGGAACAGTTGCCAAAGTAAAACATGATCCACGTATCGTCCTGACGCAAGACGCAAGGGTCCGAGGCGAACAGATCGTCGAACGCGCCGCGCGGCCCGACGCGAAGAACCGGGTTGTCCTCATCCCGTGTCCAATGGAGAAGATCGTTCGAGACAGCGACCCCGGTCTGTTCGATCCACGACGGGGTCCCCCGGTTCTTCGCATTGTAGAAGAGATGATACCGTCCTTCGGATTCCAGCAACCAGGCCTTGTATAGCCCGCCGGCCTCCCACTCCCACGAAGGATCGGGTTTCAGAACGGGCGGGCCCACTTCCCAAGATCTCAAATCGTCGGAAAAACACAGTCCGATGACGCCCGGCCCAGTCTCGTATCCCGCTCCCGGATAGGCGTTATAGGCGCCCACATACCGGCTCTTCACGCGTTTCAGCGTTCCCGGCCCGAACAACGCGTTGTCGCGCAGCAGGCAGGTCAGGGCGACATTATACTCCGTCACCGATCCTTTCGGTCCGCGCCCCAGCAGGAGGCCCTCCTTTTTCCAGTGCAGCAGATCGTCCGACCCGGCCAATCCGGTCTGGTATCCGATGCCGTCCCATCCGACATACGTCATCCAATACCGGCCGCCATGCGCAAACAGAAAAGGGCAATCCACCGCATGACTATCGAAAGCACCCCGGTCATAGGAAGGGCATAGCACCCTCCGGCCGAGTTTTCGCGGCGTGCGGATCGCTTCCAGTATATCCATATGCACTCTCAACGCTTGACTGTCTCTTTTCGCGTGGCTCGTTTTGAAGCCGCAGGTCATGTCCCGCACAGATTTCGACCCGGCGGCACGCTTGCGGATTCGGCAGGCGCACGCGGACGCCGTGAGGGGTCGTCACCTCGCCTTCCACACCGTCGCGGCCGGCACGCAGGCATGCCCGCACCTCGCCCCGCGGCGTCGGCACTGTCACCCGCACCGTTTCCAGATCGCACAGATGGGGGTCGAAAGCCATTTCGCTCCAACCCGCCGCGAGGGGATACAGGCCGGCGATGCTTCGGACCAGATACACCGACGGCGCCGCCCCGTATGCATGCCCAACACTGCATCCCCATTCGCCGGCATACGGGATGTATTCCGGCAGCGAATTCAGACCGTCGGCCACGTAACGGCCCCATAGCTCGCGGATGTCCTGCAACAGGTCGTCGTAGCGCCCCAGACGATCCAATACGGCCTGCAGATGCACATGAAAATGCGGCCCGCAAAGCTGAAGGACGCCCGGCACGTTCCAGGTGCGCGCCAGCAGCGCGGCGGGATCGTCGGCGGCCGCGGCTTCGATGGACAGCAGGTTGACGTGCAGGCTGGCTTCCTCGGACAACCGTCCGTCAACGATGGTGTCGACGAACAAATGTCGATTCAAATCCCAATGGTCGCGGCGCAATCGTCGAAGCAGCGTTTGCGCCAGGGCGTCGAACCGCAGCGCCTCCGGCTCCTGTCCCAAGTCGCGGAACAGCCAGCCGGCGCTTTGAAGGGCGCGCAGGTACAACAGATTCATGCCCGTGGAAATGCCGTCGTTTCGAACCGACAGAATCTCGCCGTCCTTGACGCCCTGATGATCTATCCACAACCAGCCGGGCAGGTCGCGCAGGCGCGGATCGCCCTCCGCGGCAAGGCGCCCGAAGCAAGCTTGGAACCCGTCCAGCAACCGCGCCATGGCCGGCACGAGGCCGGCGACGAATTCGCGCCGGCCGGTGTGGAGCCAATGCTGCGCCAGCAAAATCGGCCAGAGAACCGATTGGTCCAACAAACGCTGTCTGCCGCGATCGGCCGGACGGTAGGGTTGGTTCGGATAAATCAAACCATCCGGCATTTGCCCCGCCGCATAGAGCAGGTGTTGCCATTCGACCAGTTCGTGATTGCCGAACAGATGATAGGCCGCCTGGTTTTGGACGAAATTGTCGCCCATGTACAGCAGTTGTTCGCGCCAGGGCCCATCCACAATGGCGTCTTGCGAACCGAATTCCAGAGTGTTGCGGCACATCAGCCAGACACGGTCGAGCGTCGGATCGGAGGAACGCCATTCGCCGGCAAGGTCATGGTCGTAATGGCGGAAGATTCCGGTCAGGCGTCCAAGTTCTACGAACCCATGCCGGGCCCGCACGTTCAGGATCAGGACTTGCGCCGACTTGTATTGAAAGGCCGTCTCGTAAACCTGGCTTCCGCCGCGCAAAATCACCCGATCGCCGTAGGCCGCCGGGACGGTCAATTCGGGCCGGCCGCTCAAACGTTCGCTGAAAACGATCTCGATCTCACCGCCGGGACTGGCGTCCTCGATTTCCAGACGGATCCGCAAGGTCATGTTGCGTTCGAATTCGAAGACCGCGGAGGCGTCGGCTTTCTCGACGCGCCAGGCCAGACGGCCTTCATTCTCCAAACGACACGGCGGCGTCGCATCGAGCGGATCGAGACGGTCCAGAATCCGCCGGAAATCCCGGTCCGGCGCGATCGACGCCGGCTCGAACGGACCGTCCGGCGTCCGGCCCCAGCTTAATTCGACGTTCCGCACCGAGGCGCCGCCGAACCAGCCGGCCGCCCAGTCGACGCCTTCGAAAGGACGCGTCAGCGTGTGCGTGCCCGGCTCCCATTTCAGCCGCGTCCATTCGTAGAACTTTCCGATCAGATAGGGGAACGCATGGTCGGAACGCCGTCCATCCACCCACAACGGTGTAACCGCCGGAGCGGGACGATACCAATGGCGGACCATCTCCGGGACGGAAAACCCGTTCCACACCAACATGTCCTGCTCGGCGCACCGACCGACCTCGAATTGCAGGCGCCAATAGCATGGTTCTTTCAGCGGGCACACCGACCTCATGGCATACCCCGGCAACCAAGCGCCTTGCCTGACAATCCGCCGAGGGAAGACGCGCTCCTCGCACAAGGGTCTCAATGGCAGCGGCCGCACGCGGGCCGATTCCGGCAAGGCCTCGATCCGCGGCGCACGCCAGGCACGGTCATCGAAATCGGGTTCGCGCCAGCCTGCCGGCTCCAACCGCATATCGCGGTACTCCTCATGCCCAAGAATGGAACCGATGCGCGGCGCCGGCCGATACTCCGAAGCCGGGGCCATGCGCCAGGCGGACAAGTCGGCGAAGTCGCAGGCGCCGGCCCGCCCCTCGGAGATCAATCCCATGGGTAGCGGATCGGGAACGCCGGCGATCGCGATAGCAGGTGCCCCCCATCCGTGCACCAGCAGGGCCACGACGTTGCGACCGACACGCAGATGCGGCGTGAGGTCAAAGGACTGTAGCCGCCATTCTTCCGGGTGCGTGCGGACGTAGGTTTGGCCAAGATACCGGCCGTTAAGCCAGATGGCGGCATACTGCCTGGCGGCCAGCCGTATCGCGCCGCTCGTTGCGCGCTCGATATCGAACGTCCGGCGCGCATAGACATAAAGCGTGTCCGGCGACAACGAACGGTCAATGGCGACATAGCATTCCGTCACGGAATCTCCTCGACGCGAATCGAGTCGAACCAGACTTTGCCGGAACTGCCGTTCTCCAACCTTATATCCATCGGGCAGATTCCATTCGCCGGTCCCGTGCCCAGAGTGGTCTTTGGCGTCATGAATTCGCCTTCGAACTCCTCCCACACGCCGGTTTTTCCGTTTCGACCGAGTTGGGTTCCGTTGAATTGCGCATACACCTTGTCGCTGGCAACCTGGCGTTTGATCGCCACCTTGGCCCGGTACCTGCGGCCGCAATACGCCATGCCGCCCGCGCCACAAAGCGCCGTGCTCGTTTGGTTCAATCCCGGCGGATTGATCCAAACGCAGGCGTTGCCGCTATGCTTCTCCTGGCGATCCAGACCCCATTGGTTGTAGCCGATCACCGGGTTGCCGGGCTGGCGTCGCCCCACCCAGTAATCCGGGTGACTGTCGTCGGCCAGATCGATCTCGAAGCCGGGATTGGGCGCCAGGGGAACCACCGACTTGACCAGCGGAACCGCGCGCCGGCCGTAACGGACCTCGACACGCGCCAAATGCACCGTCTCGAACGGGGCCTTCAATTCCAGCGGCAGCGTCACTTTCGTTTTCTCGCCCGGCTTGACCATGAACGCATACGAAGGCTTGGACGTTTTGAAGATATCGTCCTCCTTCAACGCGCAGAACCCCTTGATCGGCGCGTGGCTGAAGTTCTCCAAGTGAACGTCCACGCCCAACCGACCCGCGGCGGGATAAATCGCCAGGCGCAAGGGATCGCCGATATAGATCCAGAACAGTCGGGTTGCCTTCAGCCCATCGCCAGCCGCCTGTATCTCCAAATCGTGCCGGCCGGCGGGGACTCTTTTACCGGCGGTCAACGTCAAGTCGTATGTCTTCTCCTCGCCCGGTGCCAAGGGCCCATACGCCGCCTCGCCGCTCGAAAAACCGGTCTGTTTCCCGATCCGTAAGCGCCCGGAAATCGGGCGGTCGTTCAAGTTCGACAACTTGACTTTCAACGGAATCCTTTCGCCCCACGTTCCATACGCTGGCGCCTGGACCGAAATCACCGGCTCACAGGCTTCGACCACCACCAGTGTGGAGGCCGTCGTCGTTGGAATCGGTATCCGCGGAATTTCTTGTTGTGGAATCGGCAATTCCCTCAACCCGCCGTCCAGCGTGAACGCCCAGGCTCTCTTCGCCGTCTTCAACGAAATCTCTCGCAGCGCCAGGAAGGCGCCATCCTTCTGGTCGGTGTTGATGACGTTGAACAACTCGATGCGCGTGCCGTTGCGCTCGAGCGTATACCGTTTGGCCCGAATGCCGGTCCCGGGGTAAAGCAGGCCGCACGTCGTCGGCGAACCTGGGCCGTCCCCTTCGGTCCAGTCGTTCTGGGAGTATCCCGGCGGAAGTTCGACCGCAAAGCCATCAGTGTCCCGGAAGATTGACGGATACAACAACGGCTTCACGCGTTTGCGAAGGCGAAGCAATTGCAGTCCGTAGTCGGCGGGACGGTTCGTCGGCACACGTCCGTACGCCCCAGCCAGGTCGGGATTCATGACTCGAACCCCGACCAGGAACTCGGCGTTCAGATATTCGAACGTGGCCTCTGGCGACAGTCCGCTCCAATCCCAAGAGCCCCCGCCAATGACCCAATCCGGAAACGTGTACCGGTAGAGTTCGCTGTTTAGCGAACCGGCCATCAAGTTTTCGTATTGCGAAACGCCCGCGACGCCCATGCCTTCCCCCATGTGGAACGCATGCGGGTCCGCGGCCCGGGTGGCCGCGACGACTTTCCTCAGGGTTTCCGCGCTGGCGTTGCCCCACTGACCCAAATCCGCCTTGGCGTGATGCGACGGGTCGTAACAAGGTCCGCCGTACGATAGCAGCAGGCAATCCCAATAGATGCCGTCCGCATGGAACTCGCGAACGTACCTATTCGCCCAATCGAGTTTGTATCTCGCATACTCGGGCGTCTCGTCGCACAACCGGTATTCGTGGTAAACCGAGTCCGGCGGCGGCGCGGCGTACATCGGTGCGCCTGACGGCGAGCGCGCCGACGCGCGCGCGAACCAGTCGGAATCGTGCGGCAACGCGTCCGCAGGCAACAGGGTCCTCGATATCGCGCCGATGCGCGGTTGAACGGCATGCAACGGATCGGCCAACAGCCAGCCGATGTACCAGATGGAGTGCCCGCCGGCCTGCCGGACGGATTCGCACGCCTGGGCAAACTCCTCCGCCCCGCCCCAGGCCGGGGTGGGATACGGATACAAGGTGCAATAGCCGCACTGCGCGTCCGTGCCCTGCCGGTTGCCGGCGATATCCAAGGGGCGATCGGCTGGCGCATCGTCTTCAAGGATCCGCCGCGCATTCATGAACCCGTTGAAGGGAAACGGATCGTAGGCCGGACGCGTCATAAACCCATCGAACTCTTCGTTCAGCCAGCGGGGGTTGTCCGGCGGCTTCAGGCAGGTCCGCGCCCAGGCGCCGTATTGCCGCCCCGCCCAATGCCAGTCGCCCGCATGCGCCGCCAGACAGTACGGTTGCGACAGCCAATCCCGTCCCGGCGCCACGTAGACGACCTTGCGGAACAACACGTCGATCGAATTCCCGGGGCCGCCCCCCACCAGCAACCCCGTGTCGCGGAAGGTGGCGTCATGGCTGCCCACATAAAGCCCCCCCGAGGAATCCCACAGGTCCACCCACTTCATCGGGTGCGCCCAAGGATAATTGCGGGTATACTTCCAAAGTTGGGTGTCGGCTCCGGGGTTCCGGTACAGATTGTTCCCCATGAACATCGGAATGCAGAAATAGTCGTCGTTTCCCTTGGCGCCGATGCGTAGTCCGGACAGACGGGGAAAATCGACATGGACGATCGGGGCTTCGCCCCGGTTACGAACGGCGATGTTGAAGAGCGACTGGCCGTCGCTGCCCAGCTTCACCGTCACGGTCGCTTCGATGCGGTCCGCCGCCCACCGGTACTTCTGCGTCAATACCTTGGCGCCTCCGCTCTCGCTGACGCCTTGTTGCTCCAACACCGGCTCGGGACAGTCCTTCAGCGCTTTGTCCTTGAGAACACTCAAGCCTGCCAGCGGATAGGTCTTGCCGCTCGATACGATGCATTCCGCCCCGCTGCGCGGGTTGCGAAGGCCGGTCAGATTGCCCTTGCTCTTCGAGAAGAGCAATTCGATCGTGCCGTTGCCGAAGGCCAACGGCCGGGCGCCGACATACTTGAGCGTCACTCCCGCCAGCATCGGCGTGACGCCCTCAGGGGAACTTTTCAGGTTCAAGGCCAATTTCAACGCCCGGTTTCCCTGTGGTCCGGTTCCGATCGCCTGCATATTCCCGTTGGATGCAACCGGCTGCCAGGTTGTGCCGCCATCCAGCGAATACTGCGCTTCCACCTGCCCGCCGCCGCCCAGCGTTTTCAGGTCCAATCGACGCCACATTTCGATGCCCGGAGGGTCCAGCGCCACAGTCTCCAGGCGCCCCGTTGCCGGAGGATGATTATAGACCGGATCGGGGCCTTTGTCCTGGGGTTCGTACCCCTCCGGCGCGAGCAATATTTTGTCAAGTCTGGCGCCGCCATGATAGTCGAGCGCCAGCCGATGCGGTCCCTTCGTCAGGGTGTATACCGGTCCTTTAACCCATATCCATTCCCGGGCCGGTTTATCGCCCTGGAAACTATCGTTGACGTTGCGCGGCGGTTCGTCGTCCAGCGTTTCCACCTGCGCCCAGTTTCCCCGCGCGGGGAACCAGCAGCGATGCCACGATCGGTAGGCGCCGCCGGTCTCTATCTCGAACGCATATTCCGCTCTGCTCAAAAACGTGATGTAACGGCAGCTTTCCGTTTCGTCAAACCCGATGGGCGAACAGCCTTCTTCGGGTTGGAGAGTTTTGGCCTCTTCCGCTTCCAGTACCAGGCGCCCCTCGGGCGTCTGCGCAGGCTCGCGTTTCAGACAGATGCGGTTTTCATCTGCCCAGCCGTCCGGATTGTCGACGAATCGGTTGACGCGTTCCTCCATCAGAAAGGGAACGTTTTCGTCGTCCTTGTCGGCAACGCCTATGCCGGCGGCATCGCTGACCTCCGTCTGGGGCGCATCCGCGGCCTTCTTTTCCGCCATGACTTTGCTGCGGTGCACCATGCCGGAAGGATCGATCGTGACCACTTCTTCCTCCACCATCTCGGCGGTTGAAAGCGCGGCGACCGAGAATAGTGCGACCAAGGTCAACAAGGGCTTGAGTGGGAATATCACGCGCTTAGTCCTTCCGTTTTTGACGTTTCACGATTGTCCGGTCAGGCTGCCAAGAAAGGCGGCTTTTCCGCCGGAGGCTGATACGCCTCCTGCGGAGACAAACGCACCAACCGAGCGGGGCGGCGACAGGCTTGTAGCCACGGCGCTCTGCCGCCGCGCGGCATGACGCCCGCCCCGCGACGATTCTATCGAACGGTCACGATCATTCCTCTGGGCGACATGATGCCGACTGCGAACTGCCCCAAAGTCTTGAGACCATTGGCGGCGATCCGATGATTGGCGGTGTCGATCGAACTGGTGACGTCCACCCAGTTGTCGTTCACGGCATGGTACAATTTTAGATCGGCCTCGGGCAGATTCAGCGAAGCCGCCAAGGTGTTGTCGTATCGGAACAACAGATTGACGCTGGTCACGGACGGCGCCGTAATGTCCCAAGCCCCGATGAACTTGCGGCGGGAAAGCCCCAAGCCGGACCGATCCGTGCTGAGCAGATCGACGCTCCAGTTGCCGCTGCCGACGACACTGCTCATGCGCACGCAGTTGACGAAAGTCAGGTCGGTGAAGGAGGAATGCTGCCCCCATGTCACGGTCGTTACTGGCAGGCTCGGTAGTCTCAACCGCCCACCGCGCACGGCATACATTCCACGCGTCGTCGTATTGGCGGTGCTGCCGTAATTAAACCACGTCATGCCGCTGAAATCGAGATCTCGCTCTTGATTGTATCCGTCCGCGACAAGGGTTCCGCTTGTCGCCAACTTGTACGCTCCGCCAACCGGCGTATACGAGCCCCACCCAATGACTTGAGCGTCACCGATCACATAGAATATGGCGTTGTTCGGACCCGTGCGGAAAACGCCGGACGCCGTGTTGCTGTCACCCAAGTATAGCCTCCCGTAGGGGTTGCTAATCAGAAAGGAGGGCATCGCGGCGCTGTTGCTGATATTAATGGTCCCGGCCACAAAATTATAAGTTGACGTTGTTGTGCCCTCGCCAATGTTGAAAGCGCTGCTGACGTCAATTTGACCGCCGGTTTGGTTGAGCGTGCGGGTCAAAACCATCCCCGAACTGTTGGTCAGATGCCAGGCGCAAAAATAGATGCTCGGAGTGGTGATGGCGGCCGTGCCGCCGATATTCCAGACCACATTGCCGGCTTCCGGAATGCCCACGCCGCGGGTACTGTAGATCTCGTTCGCCTCAACCGAACCGCCGGTCATGTTCCACACAAAGTTCGAACCGTAGCCGGCATACAGGCACAACGAACGGGCGGTCAGCACGCCCCCCCTTTGGGTCAGGGTTCCATTATGGCCTTGAATGGATTTATAGCCGCTATCCGCTTCCGTCGTGAGGAATCTGGCATCGGTGTATATTTCCAGGGTATTCGACCGGACGCCGTCCCACCCGATGACAACGTAATCGGCGTAAGCCGTTTGACTCGCGTTGGAAATCACGACTTTACCCGCGCTGCTCATATCGTTCAACCACGCATGGCTGTTGGCGGTCGGAACGGCGTTGTTCCAGTTGCCGGAATTAAACCAATCCGAATCCACGCCACCCGTGGCCTTCCACGCGGTGTCGTCATACCCCCACGCCGCCTGGCACAGCGCCGCGAATAGACCAATACTAACCCATCGCCCCATTGTTCCCAGTTTCATGCTCCATTCCTTTCCGGCGGTCATCTGGCCGCCTTATCGCCGTTGCTTTTTCCTCGCTTTGACAGTTGCGTTCCCGCTTTCGGGCTCCGCGCTTTCTTCCAATTCGACGTTCATCACCACCGGCTCGACGGCCAGGCCCTTCCATTGGCGTTCGACCATGTCGAGCAACGTCTCCGCGGCGCGCCTGGCCGACGTCACAATGAACGCCGCCGGAACGCGACACGGATACGGCAGTCCTTCGTTTTTATGCAACACGAGTCTCAGCTCGGAGGGAACCTTGATCACGCGGCCTTCCATCTCCATCAGCACGCCCTGACTGGCGATATCCTCGTCCACGAACAGTCCCTCGGGCCGGTCCTGCCGGGACCACATCGCCTCAAACGCGTTCCGGCCGAAGAGAAAGTGGTTGATGCCGTTGTTCGCCAAAGCTTGCGGCATGGTCTGAACCCATTCCGGCTTGACCCGCAGGCCCTTGGCATTCAACGAGGCGACGAGTCGGTCATGGTATTCGGCGACGGGATGCAGGGCTCCGTCCGGTTCGAGCGGCGGACGCACATGTGACGAGATGAACCCCGCCGACCGGCACCCGCACCGCTGCAGATAATCCGCGGCCAAATCGGCGATTTGATTCAAGTTGTCGGTAACGCTGCTCGGGAAGTGAACCGAGCCGCACACCGACACGGGAACCGGCAACTTGGCAATCCAGGCGAACTGTCGGGGTCCCGTGCGCGGGACGATCACCGCTTGGATCTCGCGCAGTTGCACGGCCTTGACCAATCGCGGCAGCGGTTCGAACGTCGCTTCGTCGCGCCGGCTGTCCACGACGATCTCCAATTCCATGCCCCGTTCATGGGCCAGGTCGTTCAGCAGGGCATAAAGACGTTGATAGTAAACATGCCAATGCTGATTCAGAATGTCACGCGAGGCCACGTAAAGCCCAAGGCGCGAAAGCTTTGTTTCGCGTTGGCGCACAAACGTGCCGTGGCCCTTCTTCCGGATCAGCCATCCTTCCGCAACCAACTTGCTGAGTCCCTGGTGCACCGACCCCGCCGCCACGCCGAATTGCTCCGCCATCACGTCCGTGGACGGCAGGGGTGTGTCGCTCGCGAATTTGCGTTCGACGATAAGCTCGCGAATACGGTCGGCCACCAAGTCGGGTGTCGAACGGACGTCAATACGGCTTAATGTCTTCACGCAAATCATACTATGAAAAGCGTGAATTGATTGCAAGCATTCTTTCTTGGACCCGCCGACGCCCGAACTGGCGCGGGGTCATACGTGAATATAGCTCAACCACGCGCAGCGCACTGAACTTTGCGTACGGCTTCGACGATATCGTCCATGTCCGCGCGCGAACCCAGCATCACATTCTGGGTCAGCCACAAAGCCTCTTCCGCGCAGGCCTTTTCGCAGGCGGGGCATCGCACCTTGCGGTAGTCCAGCGACGGCTTGTGAAATGGCCCGAAATCCTTATCGAGGAAATAGGGCTGGCGGTAGATCGGCACAAGATAGCCGGCCGAAAATGGAATTCCCTCCGCCTGCATGGCCTTAACGAATTTCTCGCGCGGCCAGCCACCGAACGCCTCGCGGCGGTACCTGCACAGGTAGAGGTGATAACAGTGTCGCGTCTCCCCGCCGCCGCGTTTCAGCGGCGCGATTCCCTCGATCCTGGCGAGTTCCCGGTTCAGGTAGAGACCGTTCTTGTCCCGCGTCCTGGTTTGCTTCTCCAGGCGCGTGAGCTGCGCCAGCAGCAGCGCCGCCTGCAACTCGCCAAGACGATAGTTGCCGCCCAGGATTCCGTGCTCGTACCATTCGCGACCCGGCAGACGGCCGCAGTGATGCAGCCAGCGGCAACGATCCGCCAGAGTCCGGTTGCGTGTGGTGACGATGCCGCCTTCGCCGGAGTTCAGGTTCTTCGAGGATTGGAAACTGAATGAGGCGATGTCGCCGAGGGAGCCGGCTTTCCGGCCCTTCCATTCCGCGCCGTGCGCGTGAGCGGCGTCTTCGACCACCAGAAGGTTGTGCTTCCGGGCGATGGCGTTGATGCGATCCATGTCGGCGCACAGACCGCCCATATGCACGGGTATGATGGCCTTCGTGCGCGGCGTGATGGCCTGCTCGATCATTGCGGGATCCAGGTTGTAGGTGTCGGGATGGATGTCCACGAACACCGGTGTGGCGTTGCACTCCAACACGGCGGTGGCGGTGGCGATGAAGGTGTAGGGCGGCACAATGACTTCGTCGCCCTCACGGACTCCGCCCGCCCAGAGTGCGAGCTTCAGGGTGACGCTGCCGTTGACCGTGGTGACGCCGAAACGGCAGTCAACGTAGGCGGCGAATTTCTCCTCAAATTCCTTGTTGAACGCGCCGTCCAGTTTGCCCCACCGCCCGCTATCGAGCGCTTTGAGCACCATGCGGCGGTCTTTTCCGTCAAACACTGGCCACTTCGGGAATGGCGTCGAACGAACCGGCAGTCCTCCGGCCAGCGCCAATGGTTTGCAGCAACGAGTCGTCGGTATGGTCTTACGTTTGTTTGTCATGTGTTGTTTCCACTATCGTGGTTGTCCAAGCATCGTCCGTATCTGTCGGCGCAGGACGCCCTCCGCCGTCGGCAGGAATGGCCGAGTGCCATAGACGACGTAGGCCCAGGTTTCATAACCGCCTTCGCGCATGGCGGCCCGCGTGGGCAAGTACCCCACGACGCCGTCCGCGTAACCAAGTACGCAGGTGAACGGATAGGGAGACGTCCGTTTGATGCGGATCCCCGTCTCGGCAAACAGCTCCGCCGGAATCGCGACAAGCGCAAGCGGGCCAAGCGTCAAGGCCCTTACGGTCAGCGGAACGACCTTCGGCCCGATGCCCTGCCGCTGTTGCTCCAGCGTATTGCGTGCCCATTCCAGCCATAAGGTGGCGATCCGCCGGTCGCTCAAGTTCGCGCGGGACGCGCCGAGCCCTTTCAATCGTCGCTCCTCCCTCTCGACGATCCTGCGTAAGTTCCTTTCCGGTATCCGGCGCCGGCACGGCAGAAGGATATTCCGCGTCTTGATGGAAAGCGTCGGGGCCGCCCACCATGTCACGGCTTCGATAGCCCGGATGGCATCCTCAGCCACTTGGCGACCCAGGCGTTGCACGTCACCGAAAGACCCCGCCTGCACGATGGGATTCAGGTTGCCGCATGCGCCGTTGGCGAACAAGGCGATCCCGCCCAGCGCCGCTTCCATGGCGCGCTGCACAACGCCGGGGTAGTCAGCCGAGATGCTTCGATTCGCGGCGCCTAATACCACGCCGTGACAGGCATAGTTCACCAGATGCGCCAGCACGCGACCGTTTCGCCCGGCGATCCGCACCACGCCGACCTCCTCATCCACCACGCCGTCCGGGTTCGCTTGAAGCGAGATGGCGCCTTTCGGTGCCTTGCCGCGCCGGTTCACGTTCACACGCACACGACCTCGCGCGCCGCCGAAGGTTGCCGGCTGAAGTCTCCTCGTAGCCGTCTCGACGGCACCTACGATGCGTTGCCTCAGCGTCTTCAGGTACGCGGAATCCGGCGTTCCCATGACGCCACCGACCGGGAAGACGTCCGTGACCGGGCCGGAGTGCGTGTGCGTGGAGACGACGATAACGTGGTCGGCAGGAATGCCGGTACGCTCCTGAATGCGCCGTCGTATGTCCTGCCCCATCTCCGTGCCGAGTCCCACCAAGTCCGTCACGATCAGGGCGGCCATCGTGTGGCCCTGGCGCAGAACGAGACAACGGGCATGGAGATCATCGTGAATACCGGTAGCGGGGCCGGTCCGTGCCGCATACCCGGCCATTTCGGCACCAGCCCGCGGCGTGATCCGAACACGGGCCGCGCCGGCTTCGACTAGGATGGTCTTGCGCATAGGCTCCCATTCATGAATCGCGCTTCATGCGGCGCCGACTTCCGGTCCGAACGCCGGCCCCGCCGGGAACGGCTTGGCCCGAATGCGCGATCCGTCTTCGATTTTCGTCACGCTTGCCGTTGAGACGCTCTTCCTTCTTGATCGTATATCGAATCTCCAGAACCAAATCGTGCGCATAATTGCCGAACTTGCGCCCGAATAGTTCCAGGCCGCCCCCGTGACGCGCCCGGTCAGCGATCCCGAGGCGAACCGCGATGGTTCTAGACTCGAACAGCCGCAACGCCGCGGGCGTCACCTGTGAAAGCGCCACGCCATCCACCATGGCGCCGCTTTCGTTGATCCGCCACATCTTGAGCAGTCCGAACTGATTCCAGTGAAGCGGTACCCACGCAGGAGTGTGGCGGCCGCGCGTTCCCGTGAAGAAGCCGGGACACGTCCAAGCGCCGATGTCAACGTTGTTGATCCACAGCGTGATGTCGGAAGGACACTCGTTGACGCCCACGGGCAAGGATGCCTCGCTCGATATCTCCGCCCAGAACGCCACCTCCCGAATCTCGACACCCGCGGGCACTTCGCGAGGAAACTGGTATTCCACGAAGCCATGGCCGATGTGAAGGCTCTGTGCGAGCATCCGTTGGGGATGCCAGAAGACGGACGGATCGTCGGCGACGCCGATTGGCCCCTCGACACCACACAATCCGCATGGCGGCCGGGCCTCCACACGTGTATACGCGCCGATCGGCATGGACACGGTTTTCGTCAAAAACGGCTCGCCCGCCATCTCCTCGGGACAGGTGATCGCGATCTCCTGGTAGCGGCGGTGACACAATTTCTGGACCGCGCCACCGGCCACCGCAATCTCCGCCTCGATCAACCCGGCCTTGCTAAGCTGTTGAACACACTGGGTTGCCAGCGGCTGCGAGATGCCAACGGTCTTGGCGATCGCGCCGATACTCAGCGGTCCCTGCTCCAACGCGCGCAGGATTTCAATCCGCGTGGCCGATGCCAGCGCCTTGAACACATTCAGCGCCTCGGGATCGTGAAGCGACAAGGTCAATCGTTCCATCGAGTCCCTTCGCAGATGACATTGGTACTCATTGATATGGATTGGACTTTAGCAATTACGAGGCCGACCTGTCAACCGACGTTCGGAAACGTTGACTTCCTGTCGTGCGTACAGCATAATACAGAAGTGTTTAGGAATGATTAGGATTGGAGCGCGGTGCGGGTGGACGACATTCTACGGGCGCTGAAGCCATTGCCGCCGGAAGGGCATGGTCCGATCAAGGACCGGGTGACGGAGTTCGTGCGCGAGCGCATCGCGTCGGGGGCGTTGCCGGCCGGCGCCTGCCTGCCCTCGACCCGCAAACTGGCGGCTTTGTGGGGGTTGCGCGCGCCGACGGTGCAGACGGGCCTGGAGCCGTTGACGCGCGAGGGCCTGCTGGTCCGGACGGTCGGCAGCGGCACGCGCGTGCGCGACCCCAGGAAGCGGCTCGCGAGCGTAGGCGTGTACGAGTACGCCGATTGGAGCAAGATACCCGTGGCGGCCTACGGAAGGAACCTGAATGCGCTGCTGGCAGAGCGTCTGGCCAGGGACGACATGCGCATGCGGCTCTGGATTGACCCGCGGCCGCGGGCCGCGTTGCGCGAACCGTGGCCGGAGGTGGTCGAGGCTTGCCGCCGCGGCGACGTGCAGGGATTGCTACTGCCGGACGGTTTTCCGCCCGGAGCGAAGTGGTTCGATCAGTTGGGCGTGCCCGTGGTCGCCGCGGGTGTCGTGGCAGGCGCCAACCGCGTCTGCCATGACCATCTCAGTTTTCTGGATCTGGGTTTTGGCGAGCTGGCACGCATGGGGTGCCGCGTGGTGGCGTGGATCACCACGCTGCCGACCCGATCCAAGGACACCGAGCGCCGGCACCTCTCGTCCGTGGCCTTCGCACACGCGCGTGACACGGCGGCGCGGCTGGGACTCAGTCTCGCCGGCGATTGTGTCATGGCGCCAGAGGAGAGGATCAATCCGGTGGCGATGTCGCCCGAACGGTTCGGCTACGAACGTTTTGGCGAGCTGTGGCGTCGGAGGCCGCGTCCGGACGGACTGCTGGTTTATGACGACGTGGTGGCGCGTGGCGTGATCACCGCCGTGCTGGATGCGCGCGTGCGGGTGCCGAACGACCTGAAGATTGTGGCGCATCGGAACCGCGAGATAGACCTGCTGTGCCCGTTCCCGGCCACGTTCATAGAGTCCAGTGCTACCGAAGCGGCGGAGGCTTTGATCCGTCAGTTGATCGGGTTGTTCAACCGGGAGCCGGCTGCGAGCGTGGTGTTGCCGTTTCGCTTGGAGAGACGGCAGATGTGTTGACAGAATGACGAAGGAATAGAGGATACGACATGAAGACCAGAAGACATGAGAAAATGAACTTTGCCGTGATTGGTTGCGGGGCGTTGGCCATGGGGCAACACATTCCGAACATTGCGCGATCCGTGAAGACCCGACTGCACACCTGCTGCGACCTTTCCGATGTGGCGCTCAAGAAGTGCCAGGATCAGTATGGCGCGCTGCACGTCACCAAGGACTATCGCGCCGCGATCGCCGACCCGGAGGTCGAAGCGGTCTGCGTAGCTACGACCGAGAAGATGCGCCTGCCGCTGATCGAGGCGGCGGCCAAGGCCGGCAAGCCGGTGTATTGCGAAAAACCTATCGCCACCACGATGGAGGAAGCCTATAAGATCCGCGACGTCGTCAAGCAGACCGGCATTCCCTTCTGCATCGGCTACAATCGCCGGAACTCGCCTGCCATGATGGAGGCGCATCGCATCTTCCGCGAACACATGGAGCACCCCAAGCCCTGCGCGTGGCGATGGAACCGCGAGGGCGACGGTCGGCCGCATCTCGACGAAGACGGCACGGCCGGCATGATGGTCCGGATCAATGACGACTGGTGGAGCTGGAAGGGCTGGGCCTTCGACAAGACCCACGCGCCGCATGGTCCGATGCTCTTCGAGATGGTGCACTTCACCGACATGTGCAACTGGTTCATGTCCGCCGAAGCGGCGGAAGTGACGGCCCTCGAATGCGGCATGCTCAACCATGGTGTGGTGATTCGCTACAAGAGTGGCGAACTGGCCACCATCACCATGTGCGCCAACGGCTCGTTCGGCTATCCGAAGGAGCTCTACGAGATGATGGGCAACGGCGGGGTGGTCGTCTGCGACCACATGCTGGAGATACGCACGGCCGGCATCGAGGGGGCGCCGACGCGTCAGACCTTTCCCATCGTCAACGGCGAACGCTTCCCCGATGTCGGGACCGAAGGCGGCCTGCACGGCTGGCTGGCCAAGACACGCGCTTCCTGCGAAGCTTCCGCTGCCAGGGGCGAGGCTACGCTGGACACGTTCGCGATGGGGCCGGACAAGGGGCACGCCAGCTCGATTGACCGCTTCGTGGACGAGATTCGCGGAACGGGGCCGGTGGTGTGTGGGGTGGACGATGCTGTCGCCGCCACGCGCGTGGCCTTTGCCGCCATTCGTTCCGCCCACGAGCACCGCGCGATCAGCATGGACGAGGTGTAGGCCAGACCGCGAGATCCAGCGTCTGCTTTTCGAGCCGGTCCGCGTTCGGTTCGGCACCGCAACCGGGGGTTGCGGGTGCGCGCATGCGCGAAGGCGCGCACAGCGCCATGGGCGGTTCGGACAGGTCGGGCGCGAAGAAGCGTTCGCTGGGGAAGACATCCGCGGGGTACTTGAAGTTCGGGAGCGTCGCCAGCGCGAGGCAGTGCGACGCGCCGACGGCGGACTCCAGCATGCCGCCCACCCAGCAGGGAATGCCCGCCTGCTGACAGAGGTTGTGAATGGCCACGGCGTTGGTCAGACCGCCAACGCGGCCGGGTTTGATGTTGATCCAGCCGCAGGCCTTGATCGCGATCGCTTGCCGGGCCTTGTCCGCCGAGGAGATGCTCTCGTCCAGGCAGATGGGGGTCTTCAGTTGCGCCTGCAACGCGGCGTGATCCAGCAGATCGTCGTGCATCAGCGGCTGTTCGATCATGGCCAGCCCGAACCGGTCAAGCTGCTTGAACATCTCAACGTCGGCCAGCGTGTAGGCGCTGTTGCAGTCCACGTGGAAGACCTGTGTCGGGAAGCGCTGACGCACGGCGGCGACCATCGCCAGATCCCATCCCGGCCGGTACTTGAGCTTGATGCGCTTGAAGCCGGCGTGCACGGCCCCCTCGATGGTGCGCAGCAAATCCTCCACGCTCTCCATGATGCCGAAGTCGGCGCCGACGTCCACGGTCGGGGACACGCCCCCCAGGAGTCGCCAGAGGGGCTTGGCCTGCAGGCGCGCGGCGAGATCCCACCAGGCCAGGTCCAGCGCGGCCTTGGCGAAGTTGTTGCCCTTCACGTGCGCCAGCAGGCGCTGCAGGTCGGCGCCCGTCCGCACGTCCTGGCCGATCAGCCGCGGCGCGAGGAACTCGCGCAACGCCAGAAAGGCGCCGGCCGCGAACTCGGGGCTGTACCCGGGCGTCTGCCACGGCGTGGCTTCACCCCAGCCGCACACCTTGCCCGAACGCAGGCAAACCAGAATGCTCTCGATGACTGCATCGTTCCCGAAGGCGGTGCGGAACGGGTAGACGAGAGGCATGGAAACGCGGCGGATTTCAATTGAGTCTATGCGCATGACGAAACCTGCTGGAATTCACGCGGGACTGAAAAGAAGATGAATTCAGTCTATGACATGACTAGGCCAGATGTCCACACCCAGTTCCTGGATTCTGCTAGAGTTGCAGCTTCCTCTGCCGCCCATCCATGCGCTCGTCCTTGCGCTGCGGCTCGGCAGAGCCTCGCCCTTCTATGTGGGGGGATGTCAACCGCAACTAACCTTGGCCAGAAAATATTTTCAGTCCATGTTGGTTTCCTTGCCTTGCGTGATCGCTGCCATTTGCGGAATGAACCGGCTTCTGCAGGTTCCGGACGGCGGGACCGAACCGGACAACCTTCTATCCGTCAGGGACGAACCCTTGACACAATTCTGCATGC
>JAQULY010000037.1 GCA_028718445.1 Kiritimatiellia bacterium | reverse complement strand
AACGCCTCGACGGCTTGAAACTGCCGGCGTGGATGGCCGAGCGCATGGAGCGCGGCGATGCCTACGGCAGTGTGGTCGTGCTCGCGCGCGGCGTAACGCCCGCGCAACTGTTCGAGGGGCCGGATGACGGCAAGCCGCTCTGGCTGGAATACCTGCGCAACGGCGGTCGGATCGTGAGCGCGGGCGGTGTGCCATTGGGAGCAAGCGAATCGCCCTTGGTGCAGCCCGACAAGGCCCATGCCAACTCCGATATCCGTGGGATGAAGCTTCTCAATCTGGGGCATTCCTGGAGTTCGCCATACTGCGGGCAAAACGTGCCGGTGGCGCTGACGGCGGCGGCCAGGCAATGGGGGATCGAGACGATGAGCAGTTCCTGGGTCGGGATGCCGGTCGAGAACGTCTCGCTGGCCTTCACCGAGTTTACCGTGCAGTTGAACGGCAAGCAGGGCGCCAGCGACTGGTTCCGCAACGTCCGGCCCGACATGCCATGGAGCGGGCTGGTCAGATTGCTGTTTGAGTTCGATGGGAACAACGACACGGCGCTGCGATCCATTTGGCGAGTGGCGCACTACGTCGGCAAGCCTGTGACTGTTCCGTCAATCCCGCCGGTGGTGTTGCCGGTCCCGCCGAAGATGCGCATTTTCACGACCGCCGGAGGCATGGATGGACGGCATGAGTTCGTCCGCGGCGAAGCGGTGAAGATTCGCGTGGCGGCGGATGCCGATCTTCAGGCGACGGACATCCGGCTCGAAATGCTCCAGGATGGCAAAGCGCTCTTCTCGCAAACGCAATCCGCGACAAATGCGCAATTCCTTCTCGACACCGCTCCATTTGCAGACAGCGCTTATTCCCTTCGGGCGACCGCTCTGCAAGGCGACCAGGCGGTGGACGCCCAGTCGGAGGCCATCGGGATCCGGTACCTGCCGCCCGAGCATTTCAACTTGGAAGTTCTATACGATCCCGGGAAGAATCCGTGGCGCCTGGATGTCGAGACGGCGGACATTCGCGATGCCGGAATGGAACCGATGATCACGGTGCTCGAAACGGCCACGGTGGATGCGGCGGTGCGGAACCATGTCGGATTCAGCTTGCGTCTCAATGCTCCCCGTGGAGACCAAGTCGGGAACAGGAAGGTGACGTTCGAGAAAAACTCCGAATACTTCCGGATCGGGCCGGACGGCAAACCGATGACCGATACCGGGTACAGCGGCGGACGGCCGATGCTGGGCCTCAGCCACCCGGAGATTCGCGAAGATGGCGCCAAGACGATGGAGCGGGGGGTTCAAGAGGCGGCCGCGCTACCGAGTTTCCGCCCGTATGTGGTTTGCAACGACGATTTCTCAACCTCCTATGGCTGGGACTACGCGCCGCATGTGCTGTCGGCCTTCAAGGCCGATACCGGCCTGGAGGCCCCCCGTAAGATGGAATTGCCCCAGAAGTGTGGCGCGATTCCGGACAACAACCCCTGGGTGAAATGGTTCGAGTGGACGCTGATCAACGTCTGCGGGGCGTACAACAAGGCGGAGACTGAGGGGGCGCTGAGAGCCCGGTCCGATGCGCGCATCGGACCCATTCCCGGCGGGATGATGATCCCGCTTGTGGTCTTATGGCAACCCAACCAATATCCGCCATACAACTTCGGCAAAAACGGGTTCAACCTGATTTCTTCGTATTACTACAACCAATATTGGCAACCGGTGATGACGGCCACCTTCTGGATGGAGATCGGGCGCATGGGCAATCGCGATCTCCCCGAATGGAACATGCCCGATGTGTGCTTTGGCACCGCGGGGTATGTGCGAAACAATCTGTTTCATTATCTTGCCGGCGGCGTGCGCGGATTGGCGTACTTCCGCCACGCGTTTCGAAACGCAGACAGTTGGTCCGAGATGCACCGCCTGGGCAAGGTCGTGGGACGCATCGGTCCGGTGCAGGCGCGGCTGGCGCCGGCCAAGCGCGACATCGGCCTGTTGAACTCGTTCACCAGCGGCTGCTTCGACCCCGGCCATACGCTCGTGCAGGTGTTTGCCTATCACAACCTGATGCAGGGCCATTTCAGCGTGGAACCGGTCAACGAAGACGAAATCGTTGCCGGTCGCGCCGACCGGTACAAAGCGGTGCTGCTCTACAACATCAAGTATCTGCGGCAATCGGTGTGCGATGCATTGGCGGCCCATGCGGCCAAAGGCGGGTTGGTCTTGCTGGACGCCAGCATTCCCTTCGATATTCCCGGCGCGAAGCGGCTGGCGGTGGACGTCGGCATGGGCGAACAGAAGACGCTGCCGTTCCCGGCGGAAGGCGCGCATGTTTCCGTTCCAGGACGTTTGGATTACGGCTTCGAGGACCGCATCGCGCTGATCAAACGAGCCCTTTCGGTTTACATCCAGCCGCGATTCGAGTCCGACGACATTCGCCTTGTGGCGTCCTCGTTGGAGGCCGATGGCGTGCCCTACACCTGGTTCGTCAACGCGCAGAACAAGCGGGAATACGACTTCACCCGGGATCGGATCTGCAATTATCCAAAACCCAGGACATCGCAAAGCATGCAGGAGGTCATGGATTGGGAAACCGCGGAGGAAGCCAAGGGCGCTTATGCCAGCGCCATCACGATGAACAGCCTGCCCGGCGTGCCCTACGACTTGATCCGCGGCAAGGAAATCCCGGTGACGCAAACCGCCGAGAAACGGTTTGTCCTGACGGTCGGCATGGAGCGTTTCGGCGGCGCGCTGGTGGCGTGGTTGCCCGAGCGAATCGAATCGATGAGCCTGGATGTTCCCCCTTCGGTTCGGCCGGGGGAAAAGATGAAAGCAAGTGCCACGCTTTATGGCAAGGGCGGTTTTCTGGGACTGGGCTCAGGGCGAAAAGTGGCTGGCGCTCTTCCCGTCGAGTTTGTGCTTAAGGATCCCAGCGGCAGAGAACAGATCATGTCCGGCGTTCGCGCCACCCAGGATGGCGTGGCGACCTGGGACTGGATCCCGGCGGTGAACGATCCCGTTGGTCAATGGACGTTGGTAGTTAATGACTTGGCTTCAAGCAGGACGGCTGAACGAACCATTCGGTTGGCGCGATAGGAGCATAGACGTTTCAGAAAACGCAGATCGCGTCTGCGGGGTGAATGTAATGGGGTACGGGGTCGGGATCTACTGAAGGCCATAAGAAGGAAATCACAATGACGGAACGGATACTGATTCTGGTTGGCTTGTGTTGGGTGACGGCGGCATCCCTATTGTCCGCGGAAGACCTGCTGCACGATACGGGGTTCCGTAGTGTCGGGGGAACGAATTCGGCCTGGCAGGTTGCGGTTGACAAGGGCGGCGGCGTCGAACCGGATAAGGCTGCAAACGGGACCAATGTGGCGCTACGCGTCAAAGCCGCGGCGCTGACGCAGCCGGTGACGTTGCCGGCGGGACTCTTCGAGTTGACCGTTCAAGCGCGCGGCAAGGGGGAGCTGCTGTTAAAGGTTTCCGATGGCGGCGAACGTTCGCAGCTGCTGGGCAAGGATTTGGGAACGTATGGCTACCTGTTCGAGACCGCCGCCGGCGAGCGCGCCGTGACGCTCCGCGTCACGGTGGACGGAACACTGACCGAGGCCGCGCTTCGACCGGCAACCGAGGAACAGAAGACCGCCTGGGCGCTCGAAAAAAAGAGCATGGAGCAGTTCGGCTTCATCACCGTGTCGGCGCAGCGTCCGACGCCCGGCTCGGCATCGCTCCAATTCGGGGGCGACGGCAAACCGCTTGAAGCGATGACCCGGCGGGCCGTGCTCGACGAACCGCGTCTGAGCGCCAGCCATGCCACAAACGTGGACCGACTCGTAGGTTGGCTGGGGGATAACGGGTTCGAACGTCTTGACGGCTTGAAGCTACCGGCGTGGATGGCCGAGCGCATCGAGCGCGGCGAGGCCTACGGCAGTGTCGTGGTGTTGGCGCGCGGAGTAACGCCCGCGCAACTGTTCGATGGCCCGGATGAAGGCAAGCCGCTCTGGTTGGAATACCTGCGCAACGGCGGTCGGATCGTGAATGTGGGGAATGTGCCTTTGGGGGCGAACGAATCGCCTTTGGTGCAGCCTAACACGGTCAACACCGAGGCCCGCGGGATCGGCATTCTCAATCTGCAGCATTCCTGGAGTTCGCCCTATTGTGGGCAAAGCGACTTGCCGGTAACGCTGACTCCGGCGGCCAGGCAATGGGGGATCGAGACCTCGAGTAGTTCTCATATTGGGATGCCGGTCGAGAACGTCTCGCTGGCCTTCACTGTTTTTACCGTGCCGTTGAATGGCAAGCAGGGCGCCACCGATTGGTTCCGCAACGTCCGGCCCGACATGCCCTGGAGCGGACTGGTCAGATTGATGTTCGACTTCGACGGAAACAACGACGCGGCGCTGCGTACCATTTGGCGCGCGGCGCACTACGTCGGCAAGCCGGTGAGCGTTCCGGCGATCCCGACCGTGGTATTGCCGATCCCGCCGAAGATACGCATTTCCACGACCGCCGGCGGCATGGATGGGCGGCATGAGTTCGTCCGCGGCGAAGCGGTGAAGATTCGTGTGGCGGCGGAGGCCGTTCTCGATGCCAGGGACATCCGGCTCGAACTGCTCCAAGATGGCAAAGCGCTCTTCTCGCAAACGCAATCCGCGACGAATGCGCAATTCCTTCTCGACACCGCTCCGTTCGCGGACAGCGCTTACGCCCTGCGGGCGACCGCCCTGCTAGGCGGCCAGGCGGTGGACACCCAGTCGGTGACCATCGGGATCCGGTATCTGCCGCCCGAGCATTTCAACTTCGAAGTTGCCTACGGCGCCGGGTCGAATCCGCTGCGCAACGATCTTGAGACGGCGGACATTCGCGCGGCCGGAATGGAACTCGTTATCTCGGAGCGCAATGCGGACACGGTGGACCTGGCGGTGCGGCATCATGTCGGATTCGGTTTGCGTATCATGCCCCCCCGAGGAGACCAAGTCGGTAACAGGCAGGTGACTTTCGAGAAAAATCCCGAGTACTTTCGGATCGGGCCGGACGGCAAACCGATGGTCGATACCGGGTACAGCGGCGGACGGCCGATGCTGGGCCTCAGCCATCCGGAGATTCGCGAAGATGGCGCCAAAGCGATGGAACAGGGAGTCAGAGAGGTTGCCGCCCTGCCGAGTTTCCGTCCGTATGTGCACTGCAACGACGATTTTTCAACATCCTATGGCTGGGACTACGCGCCGCATGTGCTGGCCGCCTTCAAGGCCGAAACCGGTATGGAGGCCCCACGCAAGATGGAGTTGCCCGGGAAGTTCGGCGCGATTCCGGAAGACAACCCCTGGGTGAAATGGTTCGAGTGGACGCTGATCAACGTCTGCGGAGCGTACAACAAGGCGGAAACGGAGGGGGCGCTGAGAGCCCGGTCCGATGTGCGCATCGGACCTTTTCCCGGCGGGATGATGATCCCGCTTGTGAACTTGTGGCAACCCAGCCAGTATCCGCCATACAACTTCGGCAAGAACGGGTTCAACCGGATCAATTCGTACTACTACAACCAATATTGGCAACCGGTGATGACCTCCACTTTCTGGATGGAGATCGGGCGCATGGGCAATCGCGATCTCCCCGAATGGACCTGGCCCGATGTGTGCTACGGCACCGCCGGCTATGTGCGCAACAATTTCTTTCACACCATCGCCGGAGGCGTGCGCGGGCTGGTGTACTTCTGGTACACGGCGCGCAACGCAAGCTGGTCCGAAATGCCCCGCCTGGGCAAGGTCGTCGGGCGCATCGGTCCGGTGCAGGCGCGGCTGGCGCCGGCCAAGCGCGACATCGGCCTGTTGAACTCATTCACGAGCGGCTGTTTCGACCCCGGCCACACGCTCGTGCAGGTGTTTGCCTATCACAACCTGATGCAAGGCCATTTCAGCGTGGAACCGGTTAGCGAAGACGAAATCGTTGCCGGACGCGCCGGCCGGTACAAAGCGGTGCTGCTCTACAACATCAAGTACCTACGGCAATCGGTGTACGATGCGCTGGCGGCCCACGCGGCCAAAGGCGGGTTGCTTTTGCTGGACGCCAGCATTCCCTTCGATATTCCCGGCGCGAAGCGGCTGACGGTGGATGTCGGCATGGGCGAGCAGAAAACGCTGCCGTTCCCGGCGGAAGGCGCGCATGTATCCGTTCCAGGACGTTTGGATTACGGCTTCGAGGACCGCATCGCGCTGATCAAACGAGCCCTTTCGGCTTACGTCCAGCCACGGTTCGTGTCGGACGACATTCGGCTTGTGGCTTCCTCGTTGGAGGCCGATGGCGTGTCTTACACCTGGTTCGTCAACGCGCAGAACAAGCAGGAATACGACTTCTGCCGGGACCGGATTCTCGGTTACCCAACACCCAGGACATCGCAAAGCATGCAGGAGGTCATAGAGTGGGAGATCGCGGAGGAAGCCAAGGGACCGTATGCCAGCGCCATCACGATGGACAGCCTGCCCGGCGTTCCCTACGACTTGATCCGCGGGCAGGAAATCCCGGTGACTCAAACCGCCGGGAAGCGGTTTGCCCTGACGGTAAGCATGGAACGTTTCGGCGGCGCGCTGGTGGCGTGGTTGCCCGAGCGAATCTCGGCGATGAGCCTGGATGTCCCCCGTTCGGTTCGGCCGGGTGAAACGATGAAAGCCGCGGCCACGCTTCATGGCAATGGAGGTTTTTTGGGACTAGCCGCCGGGCGAAGAATTGCCGGCGTGCTTCCCGTCGAGTTTGTACTTAAGGACCCAAGCGGCAAAGAACAGATCATGTCCGGTGTCCGCGCCACCAAGGATGGCGCGGCGAGCTGGGACTGGACCCCGGCGGTGAACGATCCCGTTGGCACATGGACATTGGTCGTCAACGACCTGACTTCAAGCAGGACAGTTGAGCGAACCATTCGCCTGGCGCGATAGGAGCAGCGACACTTCAGAGAAAACGTTCACATGGACTCCCGCAAGCAACGATCCGACGGGTTGGTGGAAGGTGAATGCTGTCTATCTGACAGGAGAAAAGAGCGGAACAAAGGCGACGTGGCTGTATTGAGACTCATGCCAAATGTTGACGCGCACCCGTGGGGAGCATGAGTGGGGAAGTGTTATTGTAGGTCCATGCCGTCAAGTGTTAGCATGAGACCGCCATGAAACGCCCAAGCCGGCCAATGAACTCCCGTCAGCGAGTCCTGCTGGCGCTTAACCATCAGGCGCCAGACCGCATTCCGATAGATTTCTGGGCTTCGCCGGCCGTGATCGAGGATCTCGAGCGGAAGCTGAGCCTGAGTTATGAAGGCTTTCTGGACCGCTACGATGTGGATCTCCGATACATCGAAGGGCCGCGGTACATAGGTCCCACGCTCGCGCACGGCGAGGACATCTGGGGCGTCAGACGCAGCTCCGTCAAGGTCACCCGCGATGCCTGCGCGGAGGTCTATCAGGAGGTCACGATCTCCCCCCTGGCCGGCATGGACAGCGTAGCCGAGATCGCGGCGTACCGACACTGGCCGAGTCCAGACTGGTTCGACTACAGCTGCATTGAGGAGCAGTGCGACCGCATTCTGGCCGGAGAACGCGTTGTCGTCTTCATGGGCGACCGGCTGAACCGCATCGCCCAACTCAAGCCCGCGATGTACGTGCGCGGCGCCGAGGACATCTTTATGGACATGGCCGTGCGGCCGGAGCTGGCCGCGTGTATCTTCGGCAGAATCAAGGCCTTCTATCTGGAATATCTGACCCGCATTCTCGAAGCGGGCAAGGGCAAGATCGACATCGTGCTGACCGGCGACGATTTCGGCGCGCAGCACAACCTGCTGGTTTCGCCGGCCATGTGGCACGAGCATCTGGCGCCGGGATTCCGGGAGTACATCGAACGAGTGCACGCGCATCAAGCCAGATGCATGCATCATACCTGCGGGGCGGTAGCCGGCCTCATCCCGGACATGCTCGCATGCGGCCTGGATGTGCTGCAGTCCTGTCAGCCGGAAGCCGGCGGCATGGAGATGTCCGTGCTCAAGGCCGCCCATGGTAAACACATCTGTTTCCAGGGAGGCATTTCCATCCAGAAGACACTGCCCTTCGGCACCCCCGCCGACATACGGGAGGAGGTCGAAGCCCTGGCCGACCTCTTTCGGGATGACGGCGGTTACATCTTCTGCACGGCCCACAATATTCAGGCCGACACCTCCGTCGCCAACATTGTGGCGCTCATGGAAGCCTACCACGAGTTCGGCCGCCGCGAGGCTGCCGGCGCCTGAGGGACTGGATCAGCATCGCCAAAACCGCTTCAACCGTCTGCCTTCGTACCGACGCCCGGCCGCCGGCGAAGAGGTGTTTCTCCACGCGAGCGCCATCAGGACCGGCGACCGCAATGAAGACCAGCCCGACCGGTTTGGCGGCGGTGGCGCCGCCGGGGCCGGCGATCCCGGTAGTGGAGACCGCCCAGTCGGCGCGCAGCCGCCGGCGCGCGCCTTCGGCCATGGCGGCGGCACAGGCCGAGCTGACGGCGCCTTCACTTGTCAGGACTTCGTTCGGGACTCCCAGCAGCTCGCGCTTGACGTCGTTGGCATAGGCCACCACGCCGCCCAAAAATGCGGCCGATGAGCCGGGGACGGAGGTCAGACGGGCTGCCACTAGTCCCCCCGTGCATGACTCCGCGCAGGCCAGCGTTTGTCCGGCCCGCGTCAGGCGTGCAATGATTTGCCGTTCCAGCGGCACGGCCTGCCTCACACCGGCGCGATCACTGCCAGAGGCTGTCCCTTGTTGACATGCGTGCCGTCATCGGCCACGAACTTCAACACACGACAGTTCTTGTGCGCCTTGATCTGGTTGAAGAGCTTCATGGCCTCGACCACGCAGACGGTCTGTCCGGTCTTGACCACGGCGCCCTCGTCGGCGAAATTGGGTTTGCCGGGGCCGGGCGTGCGGTAGAAGGTGCCGTTCAGTGGCGCGTTAATGGTATCGCCGGCGGGCAACGGCTGTGTCGCGGGGGCGGCCTTGGGCGCCTCCGCCTGGCGCTCCTCCGGCGCGGGCGCCTGGGGCTCGACGGCCGGCAAGGCCGTGCCCTCGGGCAGCGCGGCGCCCATCTGTTTGAACAACTGCGCCACCAACCGTCCGACCGCGGCATAGTGCGCCGTAGCGGCGTCTGGCGCCGCGGCCGCGGGCGGCGGCATCACGGGCGCGGCACGCTTGGCCTGGGCCGCTTCGGTCTCCTGGTCAGCCGGGACGGGCGGGCGCTGGCCCTCCGGCAGGGCGCGCCACTTGAAATAACCCAGCGCCACCTCCGGGAAAATGCAGTAGGTGACCAGATCCTCTTCGTTCTGCGTCAGCTTGGGGTCCAGTTCGCGCGCGGCCGCCGGCAGCCCCGTTCCCAGCAGATCGGCGGGACGGCCCGTGACGGGTTTCTCCGCGCCGAGGATCTGCTTGACCAGTTTGGGCGCGATCGGGGCGGGCGAGCGTCCGTAGAGGCCTTTGACGTAGTCGCGCGTCTCCTGCGGCACCATACTGTAGCGTTCGCCGCTGATGACATTCAGCACCGCCTGCACGCCGACAATCTGGCTGGTGGGGGTGACCAGCGGCGGGTACCCCATGTCCGCGCGTACGCGCGGCAGTTCCGCCAGCACTTCGTCCAGGCGATCCAGTGCCCCCTGCTGCTGCAACTGCGAGCGCAGGTTGGAGATCATGCCGCCGGGAATGTGGTGCTCCAGCACGTTCACGTCCACGAACTCCAACGCGCCGTGATCGGGCTCGCGCAACGGCTTGAGCTTGCGGAAGTATTCGTTGACGGTGTGCACCGCCTCCAGGTCGAGTCCGGTCTCGTAACCGGCGTCGCTCAGGCAGGCCTGGAGTGTCTGCACCGGCGGTTGCGAGGCGCAGCCCGACATCGCGGCTACGGCGCAATCCAGCGCGCCGGCGCCGGCGCGCACGCCTTCGAGATAGGCTGCCACCGCCATGCCGCTGGTCATGTGCGCATGCAGTTGCACGGGAATCTTGATGTTGGCCGTCAGCGCAGCCACCAGCCGCTCGGCGGCAGCCGGACTCAGGATGCCGGCCATGTCCTTGATGCAGATCGAGTCCGCTCCCAACGCCTCCAGGTCGCGGGCCAGCTTGACATAGGCCTCGACGGTGTGCACGGGACTGAAGGTGTAGCTGATCGTGCCCTGCGCATGCGCGCCGACGGCCTTGACCGTCCGGACGGCCAGTTCCAGGTTACGGGTGTCGTTGAGGGCGTCGAAGATGCGGAAGATCTCGATGCCGTTGAGGGCTGCCAACTCGATGAAACGGCGCAGCACGTCATCAGGATAGTTGCGGTAGCCCAGGATGTTCTGTCCGCGCAGCAGCATTTGCAGCGGCGTCTTGCAGCGGGACTTGATCAGGCGCAGTCGCTCCCAGGGATTCTCACGCAGGAAGCGCAGGCAGACGTCGAAGGTGGCGCCGCCCCAGCACTCCAGCGAGTAGAAGCCGGCCCGGTCGAGAGCCTCGATGATCGGCAGGATGTCGCCGGTGCGCATGCGCGTGGCCCAGAGCGACTGGTGGGCGTCGCGCAGGGAGGTGTCGGTGACACGAATGCGCGGCCGCGCGCTGACGGTCTTGTCGGTCTTCTTTTTAGTAGCCATGGTTGTCATAACTCGGTTAACGCACTAGCCATCAAGATACAGCATGTATCTCGGTCGTGGCAAACGGCGTTTGGCGAATGGGCATAATGGGGCAGCGAGATAGGGGCTGCCGACAGCTTGGCAATCCGGTCGACGATTACGGACGACGATTACGGCAAACGAGGAGAAACGCTCGAATCGACAACTGCCTACTGCCGATACCTCCGACATGGGCATGAAACCGGCCCATGATCGCGCGCTTGCATCAATGCCTGCGCGCGGCTACGTCATTGCGCCGATGTCGCACCAGCTTTGCTGAAAGCAGCTTTCGCAGTCTCCGCCGCAGCCATCCAGCACCAGCCGCGTGTCGGGGGCGAGATAGGCAATCGGGCGCGCCAGCAGTTCTTCGCGTAACCAGGCGTAGCGGGTGCGGACCGGCGTTCCTTCGGCCAGCATCACGTCAACACCTCTCGCCGACAGTTTGGCGGTGATCGCCGTGAAGGTGGCCATTACCTCCGCTTCAGACAGCGTGCCTGCGGGCGGCAACTCGCCCTCTTCCTCTTCATAGCGCCAGGTCAACGGGCGTGCCGCCGCCCAACGCTCGAAAGTCAGCCAGTCCTGATCGGGATCGCAGTCCGGCTCCACCGGCGGGAAGTGGTAGCCGCGGCGCGCCATCTCGGCGCGATCGCCGCCGGTGAGACGCCACACGCGCAACCAATCGGCGATGACCGCCAGCGACCATTGTGGGTCGCAGGGGCCGTCCGGCTCCCAGCCGATGTCAGCCGGGTCTAGCCCTTGCGCCAGTAACGCGGCCAGGTCGGCCCTTGCGGAGGCGTCAGGCGCATGTGCGCGAAGCGGATTTGCGGATAGTTGCATCGGTCTCTGCCTTTCCATTCGATGTGTGGCGGTGTCGGGATGACGCCGCTAACAACACGAAGGGAAATGGCCCCGAAATTTCCGCCCCTCCAGGAAAAATATTTTAGGCGCTCGCACGCTCCGGCTCGACCACTCGATTGCGCTCCAACTGTCAGCGTTGAGAGTTGAGCGTTCGGCGTTGAACGTTCGGGTTCTCAGACCAGGCCGGCTTCTGCCGGACGCGCGCACGATAAGCGGTGGGGGCGGCGCCGGTCGCTTTCCTGAAGACGCGGCTAAAATAGAGCTGGTCATCGTAGCCGGCCTGCTCGGCTACCTGGCTGATCGGGAGATCCGTATACTCCAGCAGTCGCCGGGCATGCCGGAGCCGCACCGCCGTCAGATAGACGGCTGGTGCCAGACCGGTGCGCTGCCTGAACGCGCGGCAAAAATGGCCGGCGCTGTATCCGGAGTGCCGCGCCGCGGCCGCGATGGTCAGCCTCTGCGAAAAGTCGCGCTGAAACAGGAGGATGGCCCTGGTCAACGCATCCGACGCCGCCGGCGCCTCCGCGCCTTCCGACAGCAGCCTGAAGAAGCCGGCAACAATTTCCGCCGTCAGCGCGTCCAGTTCGGGTCCGATCGTGCCGGCCCGCTTCACGGCAAACAACCAGAGTTGTTCCACCTTCTTGGCCAACGGCAGGTTGTTAACGCGCACTGCATTAGAGGCATCTCCCGTGCGCAGATGACTCCCTCTCAAGCCCACCCAGACTGTGTCCATGTCCCCTTCAGAACGTTCGCAGTGCGCCAACCCGGGCGGCACCAGACAGAGCGCCCCCGGCTCGAGCGCCATATCCGCGCCGCAGCGCAGCACACCTTCACCGGAGAGCACCCCAGTAAGCTCCCAGTAGTCGTGGTGGGATGCTTCCAGGTACTGGCGTGGTCCGCGGTACCGGTCTATGAACAGGGGCGTGAGCTCGCGCGAACGCGGCAGGCGCGCCGCGCTCCACAGCGCGGCATCAAGAAGGTGAATGTGCGGAATGTCGGGATATTGCATCTGGCTCGGCTGGGGAATGCCTAACCCAATTCAGTTTACATACGAATGTCAGAATTGTCCATACGTGATGCAGGGTTTGTGCATGGACACACGATGGCCGCTCGCGTAGATTGTCTTTCACGGCGCTCTGTCGCACGCATGATCGCCAGACTTCGACGGAGACGCCAAGGATTACTCCATGAAAGCAGCATATCGAAAGGGCGGAGAGGTCGGGCTCAAGGAAGTGCCGCTCCCGGTTCCCGGCCACGACCAGATTCGCGTGAACGTCAGGGCGTGCGGCATCTGTGGCACCGATCTGCACCCGGAACCTGAGGCCGAACCCAGCGAGCACTGGTTCGGTCACGAAATAGCGGGGACTGTGGCCGAGCTGGGTCCGGGCGTTCGCCACCTGCGAGTCGGCCAAAATATTGTCCTGGACTCCGCGACGCCCTGCGGGCGCTGTGAGGCCTGCCGCAACACGCGGCAGGAGCTATGTTCGGATATTCAGAGCTTTTTCTATCTGAACTCGTTCGGTTTTGCCGAGGCCATGATTGTCCCGGCGGTGTGTGCCATCCCCTGCGAGGACTTGCCGCCGGACATTGCCTGCCTGAGCGAGCCGCTGGGAGTCGCCATTGATCTGGTGCGCCTGGCGGATATTCAGCCGACCTCGAACGTGCTGCTGGTAGGGCCGGGGCCGATCGGGCTGATGGCGCTGTCGCTGGTCAAGCGCATGGGTGCCCGCCGGGTCTTCGTGAGCGCCTTCGCCGGAGAAACGGTCAGGGTCGCGGCCGCGCGCCGACTGGGCGCCGACGCGATCTTCGATCCCGCGCGGACGCCTCTGCCCAAGGTTGAGTTTGGCTGCCCGATCGACCGCATCCTGGTCACGGCGCCGCCGCCCGCGCTGAACGACGCCTTCCAGGTGGCCTGCAAGGGCGGTATTGTCGCATTCATCGGCATTGGACACGGAGAACGCGCCTTCTGCCGGTTCGACGCCAACGCGTTTCACTTCAAGAAGCTCCAGTTGCGCGCCTCTTTCGCCTCGCCGGCATTGTTCACGCCACTGGCCTTGCAGTACTTGAGGGAAGGCGTCGTGAAGGGAGACGAACTGATCTCGCACCGGTTCCCCCTGGACCGGATGGCCGAGGCCATGGCCGTGGCGCAGGATCCTTCGCGCGCATTGAAAGTCATTGTACAACCGTGACGGAAGGGGTTACGCGATGACCGGCAGAGAGAGAATGCTGAAGACGCTGCGGTTCGAACAGCCGGACCACCCGCCCCATTTCGAGGTCATGTTCGAGCTTGAGCACGAGGCCTTTGGCCTGCGCTTCCCGGACCGCAATATCTGGGGAACCTGCACGGCGTCCGAGAAGGAACGCCTCATCGGCCAGTGCATGGAGATTTATGCGCGCATCGTCGAGCGGTACCAGTGGGACGCGCTGGCAGTCTTCTGGCCATGGAGCGATCCCGACGGGGTCGTGGCGGCAAGGAAGACCTTCGGCGAGAGCATCCTGATCGGTGGCCTTGTCGGCGGGACGGTCTGGTCAATCGAGAACGTGCGCGATTGGAC
Organism: Kiritimatiellia bacterium; assembly: GCA_028718445.1. GTDB lineage: Bacteria > Verrucomicrobiota > Kiritimatiellia > RFP12 > JAAYLN01 > JAQULY01. Next base: position 5,596 of record JAQULY010000037.1, on the reverse strand, counting down.
CGAGTTCTCCGTTGACATGATGGAACGGCCCGAGGTGCTGCACGAAGCGGCGCGGCGGATGCACCTGACGGCCACGGAGAAGATCCGCCGCCTGGCCGACGCTGGAGCGGAATTCATATACCTGCCCAATGATGTCGCCTTCAATGGCGGGCCTTTCATCTCGCCCGCGATTTTCCATGATCTGGTCACGCCCTATCTGACCGAGCAGGTGGCGCTGATTCGCAAACTGGGGGTCATCCCCTTCCTGCACACGGATGGGAACATCATGCCCATCCTGGACGATTTCCTGGCCACCGGCGCCGCCTGTCTGCAGTCAATTGACCCCATGGCGGGCATGGACATCGCCGCGGTGAAGCGCCGGTGTCACGGCAAGATGGCGCTGATGGGCAACGTGCAGTGCAGCTTGCTGCAGGATGGCCCGGAGGAAGCCATCCGGCAATCGGCGCACTATTGCCTGGAGCACGCTTCGCCCGGGGGTGGGTATATCTTCGGCACCTCCAACACCATCTTCCCCGGCATGCCGCTGGAGAACTACGAGTACATGCTGAAGGTGTATCGGGAGTGGTGCGCGGAGCATCGTCAATGAAAACAGTGCTGCTACTGGGCGACTCGATTCGCCTGTCGTACCAGCCGCTGGTGGCCGCAAAGCTCGCGGGACGCGCACGGGTGGTCGGGCCGTCTGAGAACGGGCGGTTTGCGCTCTACACCTTGATGCGCCTGGACACCTGGCTTGGGGAGTTCGGAACGCCGGATGTTGTCCACTGGAACAACGGCCTCTGGGACCTGGGGCAGTGCGATCACCGGCACCCACGACAGATTCCCCTCGACGACTATGTCGGCAACCTGGAACTGATCCTGCAACGACTGCGCGCCACGGGGGCTTCGATCCTCTGGCGGAACACGACGGCGGTGGACGCGGCGCGTGGCTGGCGGGATGGCTGGCGCTTCGATCCCGAGGATGTCGAACGCTATAACACCGCGGCGAGCCGGCTCATGCGACGCCAAGGCATTGCCTGCCACGATCTCCATGCGGTTGTCCATGAACGCTTGGACTCGCTCCTGGCCGAGGATGGCGTTCATCTAACCCAAGCAGGCCAGGAGGTCTGTGCGGATTCCGTTGTGGAGCAAGTGCTCCCCCCGCTGAGTACCGACCAGGAGCAACGCCATGTTCCAGCCGCCGGTTGACGTCAGCCTCAACTTCATGCCGGCGTTCTACCACAAACGCCTTGGCGTGACGTACGGCGATGCTTACTACTTTGACCCCCGATACCGGGCCACGGTCGAGCGCGCCGAGAGCCGCTTGCTGTTCGAAATCCTGGGGCAATTCGGAGTGGGCAGTCCGAACCCGGAACCTTCCCCCTCCCTGTTCATCCAGCCGATTGATCTGGTGAAGCTCACTCAGGGCGCGCGGCTTCACTGTCCGCCGGATGCCACGCTGGAAACCCGCGGGCACCCGTGGGCCGGCCTGTCGGTGGGTCAGATCGCGGCCATCCCGGCTGCCGATGCAGCCCGCCATCCGATCGTTGACACGCTGCTGCGGCAGTACCGCGAATTGCGCGCGCTCTACGGCGACCGGGCTGACGTCTTCGGAATCGCGTCCGGAACCATGAACGTTCACGCGCCCTTCACGACGGCACACCAGTTGTGCGGCGAGGCTTTGTTTCCCCTGATGCTGGACGACCCCGACGGGGCGCGCCGCATCTTCGCGAAGGTGTGGGATATCTACCAGGCGATCTTTGACCGTCTGACGCGCGAAATGGACGCCGGTCGGCCGCACCGTCTGCAACTGGGTGACTGTTCCGCGTGCATGCTCTCCGAAGAGACGTATCGTGCCGTGGTGCTTCCTGTCAACCGCGCGCTCACGACGGATTTCCCGGAGAGCGGCTATCACTCCTGCGGCGCTTCGTCGCATCTGCTGGCCGCTTTCGCCGAGATTCCCCGCATCACCTCGATCGAACTCGGTCCCGGCACGAATCTGACGGATGCGGTGCGGGTGTTGCCGGGTGTGGCCATGCGGCCGCTGATTGATCCCGTGCTGATGCGCAACGGCAGCCGGGACGCGGCAGCGTCGGCTGTTGCCGACACGCTGGCCGCGACGGCCGCGGCCCCGGGAACCACTCTGTGCGCATGGTCATTGGACGTGGACACACCGGTGGCAAACGTGGAGACGCTCTACGCCACGGTGGCGGCGTGGAACGGTCAGAACCGCCGCGCATCGTGAAACCGAAAATGATCGGAGAGGTATACCCACCCGTGAAAAAGACAACCGCTTCCCTGCTCGGGGCTGCCTGCACGGCCGCCGCAAGCGCCAGTCCGCTGGCGTTCGTTATAACCGGTGAAAGCAATTCCGGTGGAATCGGACTAAACGCCGATGCCACGCCGGCGGAACTCCAACCGCGGCCCGCCGTGCGGATCATGAACCTGACCGACGGCCGCTTCGGCTTCGAGCCGCTCTGGCTCGGCAAGAACAACCTGCGGGAGCACGCCGGGCTGGCAGCCTACTACGACAACTGCCACGGACTGGAGAACGGCCTGGCCGAAGCCGCCGAAACCGGCGCGTTCGCGGAACGCGCGCCGGTCTATCTGATCAAGACAGGCCAGGGCGGATCGCGAATCGAGGAATGGGCGCCGGGGCATCCCTCTGGCTACTGGCAGAAACACATGCAGCGGATCGAGGCCGCCAAGCGGCAACTGCCAGGCAAGACGCAATGGGTCGTGTGGATGAGTCTCGGGATCAACGACGCCATCGCCGGCACGGACATGGGCCTCTGGCAGACCGCCGTGGTCGCGCACATCCGGCGTCTCCAGGCGCAACTACCCGGCGCCATCGTTGTGATGACGCAGTTCCAGGCCATGGGGAAGTACCCGGCCTTAGATGCCGCCATCGCCGCCATTGCCGCACGGGAACCGGGCGTGCGGGCGGTCAGTTCCACGGACGCCGTGCTTCGCGACGAGAACCATTGGAGCTGCGCTGGCTTCAAGATCCTGGCAGGGCGGATGGTGGAGGCAACCTTACGGGCGTCGGCGCCCTCGCCGGCGAAGAATACAGAGGAGACAAAGCGATGAGAGTGGTGGCCGGAGTTATCGGGTGCGGCAACATCAGTCGGTTTCATTTCTCCGGATTGGAGAAGGCGGGCGCGCGGGTCAAGTGGGTCTGCGACCTGAACGAAGGCGCGGCGCGGCCGTGGGCGGCCAAGTTCGATGCCGCCTATACCGCGGACTACCGGGCTCTGGTCCGGGATCCCGCGGTGAACACGGTCGTGATCACGGCGTTGTCCGCGGTCCACAAGGAGATCTGTCTGGACGCGATCCGCGCGGGCAAGGCCGTCATCTGCGAGAAGACACTGGCCGAGAACCCGGAGGACGCGCTGGCGATCGTGCGCGCCGCGCGCCGACGCAAGACGATCTTCTACACTTCCTACATGAAGCGATTCATCCCCGCCGTCGAGCAAGCCAAGGCGCTGCTGCCTTCGCTCGGCCGGATTCTCTCGACGCATATCCGCGCCTATCAGTGCTGGGGCGATCTGTGGACCCGGAATCCGCCGGAGGGTTTCTTCCACACCCCGCGCGGCGGGAAGTCACTGGTGGCGCGCAACTACGGTGGCGGCATCCTGGTATGCGGCGGCAGTCACATCCTGGACCTGGTGGGCTTTCTGCTGGGGCGCCCGCATCGGCTGTATGCCACCATGGCCACCACAAAGGGATCCGATTACGACGTACAGGCGGCCGTTCTGTTGGAGACCGCCAACGGTGTCGTCCATTTCGAGTCGCTGGCCCATCCGCTGACGCGCATCGGGTTCCTGCGCGACGGCTGGGACGAGCGGATCGAAATCAACGGGCTGAATGGGCGCCTGGAGATTTACAGCGCCGCCTGGGATCAGGTGGAGCACAAGGCCTCGTTGCTGGTACACACCGACAATACGACCGGCCAGACCGTCGAGTACCGCTACGCGCCGGTGTCGCCCTTCGATCGCGCCGTGGCATTCTTCTGCAACAGCATCGCGCACGGACGCCAGGGCGCGCAATCGGCCGTGACCGGCTACGATGTGGACGAGCTCATCGCCCACATCAAGAAGAGCGCGGTCCGTCATCAGGCTGTAGACATCCAATGGCGGATCTGACACTCGACACACCCATGACCCCCAAGCAGCGCATGCTCAACGCCTATCGCGGCGTGGCCAACGACCGGCCGGCCGTGGCGCCGGAGCTATGGTACTACTACCCCGCCAAGCTGCTGGGCGTGGACATGATTGCCTTCATGCGCGAGGTGCCCTTTCATGAGGCGCTCCTGAAGTCCTTCACGCACTTCGACTGCGAAGGCTGGGGGGTGGTCTTCGCCGGACCGCCAAACGACCGTGTCCGCGAGAGTGTGCGCGAGATCCGAGTGGACGACGACACGCTGGAGACGCGCACCACGCTGCGCACGCCGGCTGGAGAACTGACATCCGCCGGACGTCTCAGTCGGGATGAACCGGGCTGGTGCACGGAACGCCCGCTCAAGGACTTGAAGCGCGATCTGGCCGCCTGGGAAATCCTGGCCTTCGGCGGCGAGCCGGAACAGACGGATATGACCGCGGCTATCCGCGCCTGGAAAGAAGTCGGTGATCGTTACCTGCTGGAGTTCTGGCTTGGGGTGCCCTTCTTCGACTTCTGGGCCGGCGCCCGCGAGGGCGGGTTCGAGACGGGGATTTATGACTTTCTCGAACCCGATCTGGAGCCCTATCTGCAACGGCTGCGCGCACGCTACACGGAGCGTCTGGTGCGTTTGGCGCGCACGGTCTGCACGCTTACGCCGATCGAAAGCTTGTGCATCGGCTGCTCGTGGAGCTGCAACTCCCTGCTGGGACCGGAGCTGTGGCGTCGCTGGGACATGCCGGTCATACGGGCCGTGGCCGACGAGGTCCACCGGCACGGGCGCCTGTTGCACATTCACTTCCACGGCAAGTGCATGGAGACGCTGCGCGACTTCGTGGACACGGGAGTGGACTGCGTGTGTCCCTTCGAGCGGCCGCCGGGCGGCGACGTGGAGGGTCTTGAGGGATTGCGCCGGGTGCACCGGGAACTGGGAGAACGCGTGACCATGAATGGCAACGTTCACACGGTCGAGACACTCATCCGCGGCACGCCGGAAGACGTGCGGCGGGAGGTGGTTGAGATCAAGACCGCCTTTGCCGATTCCTCCCGTTGCATCATCGGCACCGGCGACCAGGTCGGACGCGAGACGCCCGAGGAGAATCTCGTGGCCATGGTGATGGAAGCGAAGCGAACATAAAGGAATCGAGTGATGAGCAAATCACGTATCCTTACGCGGCGGGCCGGCGCATTGTGCCTCGCCTTTTGTCTGGCGGGCGTAGGGTCGCTTCACACCCATGCGGAGGGCTCTGTCGCCGAACCGCCCATCCCTATTCCCACCATCAATGACGCCGCCATCCTGGCCACGATGGAGCCGGTGGAACTGACGAACCTGCCGCCTCGACTGGCGACGCCGGAGGCTCTGGCCGGCGTGCACGCGGGACGATCAACGCTGTTGACGGCGTATCCCTCGATGTTCGGCAACCCCACTCTCGGCCGGCGCATGGCCGAGACGATACCGGAG
>JAQULY010000036.1 GCA_028718445.1 Kiritimatiellia bacterium | reverse complement strand
CATCCGCGCGCCAGTGTTCGTCATGAATACGCCGGCCACGCAATCGGACACGGCGCGCGTCGTCTACGGCGACGAATTGCGTCGGCTTTCGCGTTTTCTGCTCGCTGTCGGGGGGCAAGCGCCGTCATTTCAGCTTCTCGCCGACGCGCGTGTCGCTTGCGACGCGGAGCGCCGCCGTCGTCTGCGCTCGCGGCCCCGCCCCGCCGGCCCGGGGCGCCGCGTCGGTTTGCTGGGCTGCGTTCCCGACGAGCGTAACGACCAGACGCTGTGCCTGCTGGAAAGCGCCGGACTGGAAATCGCCCTGGACGCCACCGACGACGGCATCCGTGCATGGCCGGCTCCATGGGACGAGAGTACGTTACGGCTGGATCCGGTCGAGACTCTGACACGCGCCTGGTTCGATGCCATTCCTAACGTCTGGCAGCGGCCAAATGCGTTCTTGTTCGACTGGCTGAAGCGGGCAAGCGCGTCAGCGGGCTTGGAGGGATGGGTTCTCTTCCGGCAGATCTGGTGCGATCTGTGGCACGCCGAGGTCGACAGATTGCGAGGTTGCGTCGGGCTGCCGTTTCTCGACCTGGAGGGCGACCCATGCTCGACGGCATCCCGTCTGCGAACGCGGCTGGAAGCCTTTGCGGAAACGTTGTGCGCCCGTCGCAGTCCGGTCCGGTGCTCAGACGGCGGGAGGGATGCGTGAAATCCTGCGCACAGCGGACACTGCAGGCGCTCGACTTCGAGGCATGGCGCACGCGGCGAGCCGCAGCCGATGAGAATGCGCCATTGTTGGGACGTCATTACGACTGCGGCGACAGGCGGCTGGCTCGTCTGCGGTTCGACGACTCGGACGCGGCCGACAGCCTATGGGAATTGCTGCTTTCCGAGGAGGACCGCCTGGCTGAGTTCCGCCGCGCAGGCGGCCGGATCGTGGGGACCATGAAGGACTTGGGGACGGTGCCCGTCATGGCCTACTCGTTGCCGGGTATCGCAGCCTTCTATCCGGACGGCGCCTGGTGGACGCCATGCCTGATGGAGCAGACGGACGGCCTCTTCGCCCTGGCCGATACGCTTGGCGTGGACGCCACGTTCTGTCCGGTCCGCGCTCTGTTGGGCGCGTTCGTCAATCGCGAGCGCTTCCCGATACCGGACATGTTGACTTGCAGCGTGGGCGCGGTTTGCGACGACCTGTCGGCCATCGCGCAAAGGCTCGAAGGACTGGGGTACCCCATCCTCTGGTGGGAGATGCCGTACAGGCGCGACCCCGAGCCGGACGAGCCGTCGGTTACGCTGCCCGGCGGCGTGCGCGCGCCGGTCGCTCAGGTCCAGGCGGTGAGCGCGGAATTGACGCGCGTGCGCGAGGCCCTGGCGGACCTGGCCGCCGAACCATTGACGGATGCGCGCCTGATCGCCGGCATTCGGGCGGCAAACGTAATCCGCCGCCAACTGTACGTATTGCGGGAGACCATCTTCACAGCGTCGCGTGCGCCCCTTCCGGCGCTCGAACTGCTGGTTGCCGAGATGCTGGCCATCCACTTCTGCTCCGATCGAGGAGCAACGAAACGCGTCCTGGACGGACTGATACGTTTGGCGGCCCGGCGCGCAACCGACGGTGAAGGCTACGGACGCGCGAGCGATGCGCGCGTATTCTGGGTTAATCCCGTGGCTGACTTGCGCGCCATGCTGCTCCTCGAGAAATGCGGGGCGCGGCTATGCGGAACGGATTTCATCTTCACTCACGCCCTGGACCAGATTCCCGAGACTGACGTGCCGATCGAGGGACTGGCGCGCAGCGCGCTGGCCGACCCGATGGTCGGCCCAGCCAGGCAGCGCGCGGCGCGCGTTGTCGCCGAGATGCGCCGCCTGGGCGCAGAAGCGCTGGTGGTCGCGCGCATTCCCGGGGCCAGTCACTGCGCTTACGAGGGTGCCGTCATCGTCGAGGCCGTCGAACGACAGTTGAGGTTGCCGTGCGTGGAGTTCGAGGTGCCATCGCTGGCCGACGCCGCCGCGCCGGCGTTGCGTACGCGGTTGGAGGCGCTGGTGGAGACTGTACGCGGCCTCAGAGAGGATCGTCACCTATGAGTGAAACGTATTTCGCCGGCGTTGACGCCGGGTCGCGCGCAATCAAGGTCGCCATCTACGATGCGCGCGCGTCGCAGGTTCGCGCAACCGACCTATGCGATCAGGGCATAGACCAGGCGGCGCGGGCCGAGGCGCTATTGAGTGGCCTTGTGAAGCGCCTCGGACTGGACGCCGCGGGAATTGGCTGCGTTGTGGCCACCGGCTATGGGCGCGGGGCGATCGCCTCCGCCGACACTACCATCACCGAGATCAGTTGCCACGCCTGCGGCGTGTACCACAGTCATCCCGAGGCGGCCACGCTGATAGACATTGGCGGTCAGGACAGCAAGCTGGTGCAACTCGCGGAAGGCGGACGCGTGCGCGACTTCGTCATGAACGATCGTTGCGCGGCCGGCACGGGGCGCTTCCTGGAGATCGTGGCGCAGCGGCTCGAAGTGCCGCTGACGGAATTTGGCGTCTTGGCCGCGTCGGCGCAACAGCCGGCGGAGATCAGCAGCACCTGCGCCGTCTTCGCCGAATCGGAAATTGTCGGTCTGCTGGCCGCGGGAGAACGACCGTCCAACATCGCTGCTGGAGTGCTGCGGGCGATTGCCGTCCGCGTGGCCGCCATGGCCGGCCGCGGTCTACCGGACGAGGTCTTCTTCACCGGCGGCGTGGCGCTGGTGCCCGGCATGCCTGAGGCGCTGGCGCACGCCTTGCGGCGTCCGGTCCGCGTGGCGGCCGACCCGCGCATGACTGCCGCGGTCGGAGCTGCTATTCTGGCATCGCGACAGCGCTGACGATAGATTCTCTGGTCTGCGCTGGGTTTTTTCGGCGAGCACGGGGAGAAGCGCCCCGTAGTCCTTGAGTCTACACGAGGAAACGTTCGATCCCTTTGCGCTGCACGCATAGCACGAGTCTATTGGTCCGTGTATTCATCTCCTGCTCGCCAACGGTCACCTTCACAGGCCCTCGCCCGCTCTGGGCGCGGGCGAGGGTAAGGCGGGAGGTGCGGTTCGGTGCTTCTGTTTCAGGTGTTTCGCCCAATAGATCGGGATCACGAAGACGTTCAGGAACCAGATTGCACAGATCCATGCCGCCTTCTTGCCGCCCGAGAAAGCGTCGTTCTTAGCCGCGTGGATGATGTCGTAGATGATGAAGAACCATGTGCCGATGACCGAGAGAATGAGGAGGATCATACCGGTGACGAAGAACGGCAGCATGGGTCCTGCAATCTCACCGTCTACGTTCACGGACAGTGGCATGAGAGCGAGCGTGACACTTGCGAGGATGACGAAGACCGGACAGAAGATGCTGCCGAGTCCGAGAAGCCGATATTTCATGTCTTTGCCTCTGCCGAACGTCACGTTCCGTTATACCTGACAGCACGTCTTTCTCGGCAACTGCCCTATTTGCAGGGAGTTGGCCGTCTCCCGGCTCTCTCCCCCCATCGTCTCTCCCTTTCGGTTGACGATTACGGGCGACGATTACGATTGACGATTTGGAAGTGTCTCCTCGTTTTCCGTAATCGTTGTCCGTAATCGTCGACCGGATCATCTCTTCATACGGACATCCACAACCGGCAGGCAGGCCCGCATCGTGGCACGCTCTTCGGGCGAAAACACGGCATCGGCCTTCATGAAGCGCAGATAGAATCCCCAGGAATTGCCCTTCCTACGCTCCAGGCCAACCACGACTTCATGCCGGCCCTTCGCGAGATCCACGGGGAACTGCCGCCGATCCTTGCGGGCGGGATTCTCCGCCTGCTCGATCGTTCCCACCATCCGGCCGTCAATCCACAACTTGCAGATGCCGTCCGACCCGAGAAGCACCTTCGTCCGGCAGTCCTCCGGCGCCTCAACGTATCCGCGCGCATACATGAGTCCGCCCACGCCCGGATGCACCTGGTGGAAGTTCACGAAATCGCTGTTGAATGCCACGGGCGTCCAGGTAAGTCCGTCCGGCGGCGGCATGGCGTCAGCGATATCGTCAGGTGACTCACAAGCTCCGGAAATCTCCCACTTTCGCTTGAATGCCGAACAGGCGTCCGGCTTGTAGTCCGCCGCCCACATGCCCTTCGCGAAGCGCTTGAGTCCGGCCTTTGTGGGGGCGCCGGCCGTAGTCTGCGCGTAGCGGATGAAGTTCGCCAACAGGCGGTCCGCCGCCGGATGCCGGTCCACCAGGTTCAGCACATTCAGGGTGTTCAGTACCAGGCGCCCCCGGCCACAGCCGTAAACGCCGATCATCACGCCTGAAGTATAGCCCGAAGACGGCTCATTATGCCCCACGGCAAAGGCGGCCAGCGCCGTTTCGTCGGGCGCCTCGCCGGCTTCCAGATACCGGCTGGAAATCACCTGGTCATAGTACTCCCAGTCCAGCACGCCCGGCGCCTGCAGCCCCTCGAAAACCGGATGCGGACAGGCCACGCACTCCTTGTGATATAGCCAGTCGACGTTCTGCCGGACCCGGCCGATCTTCTCGGGAAGAAAGCCGATAAGCTCTCTTTTCAGGGCGGCGAAGGAATCCATGAACACCGCCACGCCGCCGCGCGCGACACCTGCCATCAGCCCTTTCCACAACAGCGCCAGTTCGTCCTGACTCTTGCCGGTTGTCGTCGGATCGCCCACCAGGACAACCTCCTTCGCGGAGCGGCTGCGCCCGTCGAACTGACGGCATTGCAGTCCCCTGGATTCAAGCCACTTGCGAACCCGCGGCTCGACGCCCCAGAGCACGACCCGTCCTTTCAGTGCGGGCCACCGTGCCGGGTCGGCGATGTCGAAGTCCTTGCGGTCGCCGACAGCCCGGCCCCCGCGGTCCAGCGAGGCCGCGAAGGTGTATCTGCCCGCGGGCAGTCGGAGCTTGAGTTCTTCCTTCAACACCGGCACGGCCAGGGGCAACTCGCCGTCGGCGTCAGGGCGCAGCCGCACGAGCTTGCGTCTTTCCCACACCACGCCCCTCGCTCCGAAGATGCGGAATGTGGCGGGATACTGGCCGGCCGGCAGAACGTCCTCGCTGGCCAGCACGGCCTCGATGGTGACGGGCCTGCCGGCATGGCCATGCATCGGCGCGACGAACAGGCACCAGCGCAACGGCGACCAGCCGTCCCGCACCGCCTCCAGCACGCCCGGCTTCATGTTCCGCCAGAACGACCAGACGCCTTCGCCGGCGAAGACGTGATCGAGCATGCCGGTCAGATTGTACCCGCACAGTTTCGGGTTCGAGCGAATGATATCGAACCCCAGCCGGCGCTGCCGCGCGCACTGGGCATGGCTGTCCCTGAACATGTCCTCCGGGAACGGATAAGCCTGGCTCATCCCGAATCGTTGCCAGTCGGCCATCAGGCCTTCCCGCATGGCGCGGAAATAGGCGAAATCGGTTAGGTCAGGTTTGGCCCGCGCCTGTTCGTACTCCTTCAATTCCTCGACCACGTTGAACAGACTGCCCATGCCGAACTCGGATAGATAGATCGGCTTGGTCTTGCGGGCCAGCGTGCGGATGAAGTTCACGATATCCAGCTTGTGGGGGGCCGGAGGATAGAGATGGACTTCACCCGTGTGGTCCACATAGCGCAGGTTGTTGCAGTCGGAGGCGTTCGGCTCCGCCCTGGCGCCGGGCGCGTCCATGCCCCATTGGTACTCCCACGCGCCGTGGCCGGGATTGCTGAGCGAACCCACGGATGTGTCGCCATCCCAGCGGCCGCTGTTGAGCAGCACCAGGCGGGTGTCGTCGAGTTTCCGCAGTTCGGGCAGGAAGGCGACGGCGCGACGGAAGACGGGGCCTTCCGGAGCCTCGTTCAGCAGCCCCCAGATGGTCACCGAGGGATGATTGCGGTCGCGCACGATCATCTCGCGCAGGTTCGCGTCATAGCGCGCGGCCATATTGGGCGAGTCGAGCAGACACCAACCCGCCCGGCACTCTTCATGAACCATCAGGCCGATCTCGTCACAATAATCCAACTGCTCCGGCAGCGGCATGCCGCCGATGAAACGGACCATGTTGAAACCCGCCGTCTTCGCGAACAGCAGGTCCCTGCGGATGAAATCGGGAGTCGGCGGCACAATCTGGCCGATTGGATAGTGATTGAGGGTGTGGGTGCTGCGCAGGAAGAGCCTGCGCCCGTTAAGACGGAAGTAGCCCCCCTCAACCCTGAAATCGCGGAAGCCGAAGCGTGCCGACAGACTGTGATTGCTGCCGTCTCCCTCCAGGCGCACATCCGCGCGATAGAGGCAGGGGTCGTCCAGATCCCAGAGCCGCGGGCGCTCGAGCACGAGGGACACTTCCCATTCGGAATCGCCCGGCGGGATGACTTCGCAACGCTTCTCGACCGCCAGACTCTCACCGCTGAAGGCCATTGCCAGGCAAACGGCCAGTCCCGACTTCGTGGGTTCCTTGAGATCGCTGTGCACGGCGATCGTCAACCTCACCCGGCCCGTGCGCGCATCCGGGCGCACGAACACATTTTGAAGACGCAGCGCCGGCGCCAGCGCCAGTTCGACCGGCTGCACGATCCCGCCGAAATTGAAGATGGACCCCGACTTGATGCCCATGGTCTTGGCGCTGTGAGGCGTCTCGGCCAGCACCATGCCGTCAATCGGCTCCAGCGTGGGGTTCAACACGCGGACTGCCAGCAGGTTGGCCGCGCCGGGTTTGAGAGCGGAAGTGACATCCAGGACGAATGGCGTCTCGCCACCTTCGTGGCGGCCTACGAAGGCGCCATTCAACCAGACCTCCGCGTAGTAGTCCGCCGCCCCGAACCGCAGCATCCGGCGGCCTGGGTCGGCCGGCAGTTCGGAGCGGAACGACAGCCAATACCAGGCCACGCCATGCCGGTTCGGGAAGGCCTGCTGGATGATTCCGGGAACAGGCGCCGCGAGCGCTTCGGGGCGGACACCATCGAACCATCGGCACTCCTTTCCCTCGTTGCGCGGATCGAGCGCCAGCCGCCAGTTGCCTTGAAGGGTTACGATCATGGGCTGTTTCCACCGCATCCTACTCACCAGCAGTGGACCTCAATCGTATTTCGCCCGCCCCTGCTCCAGGAAGGGATGCGGAATGCCGCGAGGGGCTCCATCCAGCTCGAGCGCGACGATCGTGAAAGGCTTGTCCGGCATCTTCTCCGGAAGGCCGATCAGCGACACCCGGCCATCCTTCTGGCGAAAACGCACCTTTTCGCCCGTGCCCACCACGCGCGCGGCGCGAACCCGGTTACCGATGCCCGCCACCACCGTGTGCGCCCCGTGATAGAAGTGCAGCGGAATGTAGGCCGTCTGGCCCCTGTAGGCGGACATCTTCTGATCGGCATAGGCAAACGGGTTTCCCTTGACTCCGTAGATCGCTTCCGCGTTGCGGGCCACCCATTTCCCCACCTGCCGCAACGTCCTGGCGCAGAACGCGGGAATCGTGCCGTCCGGCTCCGGCCCCACGTTGAGCAGCAAGTTGCCGTCGTTGTGGATGCACGTCAGGAACGTCTTCACCAATTGGCGGGGCGTCTTCCAGTCCACGTCGGTGGAGTTATAGCCCCAACTGTCGTTTGTGGTCATGCAGCACTCCCACGGCTTGCCCGGGCCCCTGGTGTGCTGCTCGGCGGAGACGATATCCTCGTCCAGACAGCAACGGTCGCTGATCAGGATGTTGGGCTGCAGACGGCGGATGACCGCGTTGATCTCCGCGCCCTGCCAGACCCGCGCGTCGGGCGGGCAACCGTCATAGAACAGGTAGTCTATCTCGCCGTAGTTGGTCATCAGCGTCTTCAGTTCCGCGTGGACGATCGCCGCGAAGCGCTTCCACCCCTTCGGGTCTTCCTTAGGGCCGGCGTTAAAACCCGGATCGCTCCAGTCGGCCACGGAATAGTAGAGACAGGGCCGGATGCCGACTTCGCGGCAGGCGTCCACGAATTCGCGCACCAGGTCGCGGCGCGGACCCGTGCGCACGGAGTTGAACGGGTTGGCCGGGCTGTCGAAGAGCGAGTAGCCCTCGTGATGCCGCGTGGTCAGGCAGGCATACTTCATGCCGACCGCCTTCGCCAGCTTCACCCACTCCCGGGCGCAGCCTTCGCGCGGCTTGAAGCGCGCCACCGCCTTCCGGTATTCGGCCTTCGGAATGCGCTCGTAGCACATCGCCCATTCGTGGCGGCCGTGCACGGCGTAAAGCCCGTAATGAATGAACATTCCGTACCGATTCTCGACAAACCGGCGCAACGATTCCGCCGGCGCCTTCTGGATCGCATTCGACTTGTCTTGCTTTTTTTTCACTTAGCTACCCTCGATGGTTACAATGAAATTTTCAGACCCAACTGACAAGGCTCGGTCGCCACGAGCACTCGCGGAATCGTCAACAGGCCGGCGGCATCCGGCGCGGCGCTGCCCGCGGCAACCTCCGCACCGTTGCGGACCACACGCCAGGCATAACGTGCAGCGGGTGCGACCTTGAACTGCTGCAGCCGACGGAACGTTACGTCGGCCGTCGCTTCGCGCGGGGCCACGGCGTTCGTCGCCGAGCTTTCCAGCCAGAGCCGCATCGCGAACGCGGTCGGCGTGTCGGTCACGCTTTTCCAGCGGAAATAGCCGTTAATCTGCCCCACCTCGTCGAACTCGCCCGGCTTGTGGAGCCACGGCGCCCGCTGGTCCGACGACGCGTGCGTAAACACGGGATAGGCCTCGTCCCTGCGGATCTCCAGCCAAGGATACGCCAACACGGCCGCGGAATGCGAGTATTTCGCGATCCACGAGCGATACCACGTGTGCGCGAAGGGGCCCCATCCCACGATCAACGGGAGCCGGCCATCCTGCGCGGCATTCAGAATCACGGCCTGATCCACCGACCAGCCGTCGGTCTGAGACGACAAGTCTATCACGACGGGCGGATCGGCTCGGTCCACGGCCGAAATCTGACGCAGCCAGGCATCTTTCCGCGCTTGCGAGGCGTCTGCTGGTGGCGGCTGTTCAAACCCCATGCGCCCCACCGCGTAGCCCATTCCCGCCGGCACCCAGAAACTCACGGCCGCAAAGACACCGCCATTCATCAAGGCGATCCCCATTCCGCCGCAGCCGCCCATGGACGTGCCGGTCGCATACACGCGATTCTCGTCGAGCCCATATTTCGCCGTTGCCCACTTGATGGTGTCCACCACCCGCCTCTCGGCGGATGACGGACCAAGGGGATAGGGCGTGGGACTGCGGTCGCCGCTTCCGCCCCAGAACTCGCCGTTGTTGCTGTTAAGGTAGAGCACGAAGAAATCGTCGCGCCCTTTCTCGCCGATATCGCTTGGGATTTCGCCGGCATCCACGGGACGGTTCAGGAAATTGTAGCCCAGATAGGCGAGCGCGGACCGATTGCCCGAGTGCAGCACGACCAGGAGCGGCGCCTTTCCGTTTGCCTTTGTTTTTGGATGCACCAGATAGAAGCAGTGCTCCACGGAATCCTTGTAACCCCATGAATCGCGGTTACGGTGGATAAACCGTTCGATGGTCCGACCATCCACCGATAGCGTGTTCGTGTTGGCCAGATCCGGCAGCGGCGGCCATCCCATATCATCCTCGGCGGCTACCGCCAAACTGGCGCATGCGCCGAACGCCACAACCATGATCATCACCAAACAATATCTGATTGCATTCATTGTTTCGTTCGCTCCGCGGTCCTTCTCGCATCATTGTTTGCGCGTCCAGCCAGATCAAATCTCGGAAATTTCATACAACGCGGAGGAACGGGGCGGCAAAACGTCGGTCAGGATGCCGTCTTTCACGGGCCGGTCTTTTCCGGTCCAATACTCTTTGACCTTGAACCGGCGGAGCCAAAAGCGTTCTTCCAGCCGCAGCCCGATCGCCTTGGTCGTTTCGCTCCAGTTGAAAAAAGCAAGATGCGTCAACACGCCGTCCCGCCTGGTAGGCGAGTCATCCGGATAGTCCACCGCAAGCATCTCGGGCAACCCGTCGCCCGTGAAGGCCCGTTCGTCGAGACACCGGACCCTGTTACCACGGTCGGGGCGGGCCAGCAAGCGGCGCAACAGCCGGATCTGTTCATCCGTCCACCGCTCCGGCTGTCCGCCGATCTCCAGAACGCCCTGCGTGATGAACACCCAGGCAAGGCGCATAAGTTGTTCGTTTCTGGGAACATCGCCGAACCCGGCGCTGTCCATGTTGGGTAGAAAGGTGTGCCGGCCCGGCAGCAGAATCTGCGGCAGGGTCGCCTTGACAGCCTTCAGTTGTTCGGGCCACGTGCCCATGTGAATGTCGCACCCGCACCGGTAGCAGTCGGCAAACAGGCCCGGGAAGGGGTTGCCCATGCTCATGGCTATGCACGTCATGAACAACCCGTCCGGCCCCACACGCTTGCGGATCTCGCCAAACAGAAAATCGCGCCACTCCGGCCCGGAACTGCCGTTGCGATAGCGGGCGTTCTCGAGCGTGAACCAATGGGTCATGAAGTCGAACTTCAGCCCCTTGAAGGTCCAGTCCGTTAATACCGTATCCAGAACGTCCAAAAAGAAGCGACGGGCCGGTTCCACCGAAAGGTCGAGGAATGAGGTCTCCCCAATCAGATCCGACCGTCCGTCATGTGATCGCAGGATCCAATCGGGATGATCGGCGGCCAGTTTTGAATCCAGATATAGTTTTGGGGACAGCCAGATACAAGGCGTCAGGCCCGCCTCCCGGATCGCGCCGGCCACCTCCTTCATGCCGCGCGGAAACTTAACCGGATCGAATCCGGCCGCCGGCACCGGGTAGAAGCTATCTATGCCGGCATTGCGGCCTTTCCGTTCGGCCTGATAGCCGTCGTCGATCAGATAATGCGTGCATTCGTGGATATCGCGCGCCAGTTTTTGCGCGCTGGCCGCCACGCTCTCCGCGGAGATGTTTTCGTAGGTGCCGAAATTCCAGGTGCAGAACACAGCGCCGTGGCGCATCGGCGATTTCTCGCCCGCGAACGCATGGCGCTTGCGTAGCGCCTCCAGATAGCCCGCAAACGCATCCTGAGGATGCGTGTCGCGAAGAACCTGGTAATAGACGGACGACACCTCCGCCGTCTCGCCGGGCTGGAGTATCTTCCCCGACGACGAAGGGTAGATCTGCCGGGCGCGGTATGTTCCGATCAACTGGCCGGCGCTGCCGCCGTTCAATCCCAACTCCCATTCCCGAACGAAGGAAGTCTGATTGAGGTCTCCCTCAACCAAAACGTGTTTGTACCCCTCGTCGCAGATCAACAGGACCGGGAACTGGTTGCCGTCGTCCACGCCCAAGGTGACTGGCGCATAGGGAATGGGCCGTACATACGGATACTCGGGACGGCTGCGGGGCAAGCGTTCGGTTCGGACGTTGCCGCTATACACGTAACGAATCCAGTATTCCCCCATGTTCGGGAAGACCACTTCCCCGGCATCGTCGAGCTTTCCATCCAGGATGGATTCCAGATCCAAAGGCTTGGAGCCGGTATTCGTGATGAACCGCGTGACGGACAGGCTTTCCGCCGCCGGTTCGCGCCGACAACGCAATTCTTCACGCCATCCGTCAGTCTCGCCAACGGCGATCAGCACATCCGCTTCCCGCCGGACTACATAATCCCGGCAGGCAGTGCCGTTCAGGGCAAATCCGATATTCTTCCATCCGGCCCCGTCCGCCGAGCACCAGCTCCATCGCCCCAGACCGAGGCACGCTTCCATGTCCGAACTCCCTGTGCGTCCTAATCCTGTTTGCCGGTCCCACCGCTATTTGAGGATGATAACTGTTCCGAATGGCACGGGCGAGGAGAACGGCTTTGTGCCCAGCACCCAGTTGTCGATGCGACAGCCGGCATTGCCGAGTGCGTTGACGATGTTCGCGCCCAGCAGTTCGAACTTCTTGTCCGAGACCATGAGCGAGCGTGATGGGATGGTCACGCGCTTAAGCGTATCGTACTTCGTGATTCCGCCGCCGTACGTGTTTGCATCCAAGTCCAGAGTCAGTTGCACGTTGTACCAGCTTCCAGCCTGCAGCGGACAGATGGAAGTGCCGTTGCCGCTCGCCGAAAGCGCGAAGAAGCCGTCCGAACGGGCCATCAACTGGGCAGTAAAGTTCACAAAAGAGGCGTCGCAGAGAAAGATGTTAAAGCCGCCGGCTCTAGTTGAGGGGATCATGAAGTCCACGTTCATGTACAACAAGCCCGTGGCATTCGACGCGATGGCCGGGGCAAAAGTCTGACAGAAGTAAGCGTTCATGTTGGTTGCCCAGTAGGCGCCCTTGTCGTTGTCGACGAACACATTGACAAACGGGCTCTGCGAGGCTGAGCTTCCCTGCGCCAAGCTGGACGGGGCGTTCCATGGCGAGACCAGCGGCGCGCCGTCCGGTTGCAGGCCGAAATCGCCGTCCGTCGTCAGATAGCCCGGATCGATGGGCTCGATGTAAGGAGGCGCGGGCAGTTCGCTGTCGGAAAGCACCCAGTTGTCGATCCGACACCCGAAATTGCCGAGTGCGTTGACGATGTTCGCGCCCAGCAGATTGATCTTCTTGTCTGTGGCTCCCATAGATCGGCTCGAAATGAGAACGCGCTCCGAGGTGCGAGCATTGATCACCGCGCCGGAATACGTGTTCGCATCCAGATCGATCGTGAGTTGCGTATTATACCACACGCCTCTTTCAAGCGAGCAGATGGCTGTCCCGTCCCCACTGGCGGACCTGGCATAGAAGCCATCCGACCGGGCCTGCACCCAGACCGAGAAGTTGACGAAGCTGGAGTCCGTCAGGAATATGCTGAAACCGCCGGCTTTGTCAGAGGGGATCATGAAGTCCACGTTCATGTACAACCTGCCTGTGGCGTCTGACTCGATGGCCGGGGTGAACGTTTGGCAGAAATACGCGTTCATGTTGGTTGCCCAGTAGGCCCCCTTGCCGTTCTCCGCGAAAACATTGGTGAAGGGGCTTTGCGAGTTCGTGCTGCCCTGTGCCAAGGAAACCGGACCGTTCCACGGGGCGACCAGCGTGGCGCCTTCCGACTGATTGCCGAAATTCCCATCCTGGGTCAGTATGGCGGCATGCGCGGCCATCCCCCGGGCGCAACCGACGAGAGCCAACAGGGCCGCCTTGGCCCGCCAGCCGCCCATAACCAACTCCAAACCATTCGCACTTCTTATTGTTTGCGACCTCATGGCATACTCCTCATTGGATGTACACTATGATAACCCGGCCACCGCATGAAGCCTATACCGGCGCTCATCTTGCTTCTACATGTTTTCACCACAGGCTATGATCTTTGCATGTCTCCGGATCGGCAGGAAACGACAAGTAGCGAGGGAGGATGGCTGTCGCGCTCCGTCTCCGTGCGGTTGATGAACTGCGGCTGGCTGGGATTGACGGCGTGGCACTACGACCGTATGGCGTCGCCATACTGGAGGTTGTACTGGAACGCCAATGCCGGCGCCAGCGTGGCCCTGGGCGATCGCGTCACACCGCTCACGCCGTCGTGCTACGTCCTCATATCCCCCTTCACGCCCTTTGACGCCCGGCTTCAGCGGCCGGTCCGGCACCTCAACCTGCAGTTCACGACGGAGCCAGGCCGTCTGCTTTCCCCGGGCGTCTGGTCCTTTCCAATCACCGCATCCATCAAGAGCCTGCTGGCGGAGATCGTCCGGCGTCTGCACGCGGAAGGCGAGCAGCGCAGCCTGACGACCTCGCTCTGCTGTCAGGCCCTGGTCTATGAAGCCCTGCGCGCCTTCCCGGATGGGCAACTGACGTTCGAGCGGAGGGACGAACGGGTTGAGCGGGTGGTGCGGATCATGGAGGTCAACCTGTCCAAGCCCTTGCCGATCGCCGCCCTGGCGCAGCGCGCCGGCATGCACTGCAACACCTTGACCCGGCTGTTCAAGCAATACACGGGACACGGTCCGCAAGACTACTGCATCCATCTGCGGATGGAGAAGGCGGTGATGCTCCTGTTATCCACCCGCCACAGCATGGAGGAGATTGCCGAGCAGACGGGCTTCTGCAGTCGTTTCCATCTGTCGCGCGCCTTCAAACACCGGTTTGGCAACGGCCCCGCCGCTTTCCGCAAGATGCACGGAGTCGGCTGACCGGCCGGCAACGAGGGAAGGAACGCCGGTACGAAATGACTCTTCTTCAGCCGGCATGAAGTGGATCATGCTCCTCGTCGTGTTCGAGGGGAACCGCAGAACCGCAGAATATCGAACCGCTTCGTCGTCTCCAGGAACGCTGGCGATGACTGTTCACTCACAGATTCTTCGGAAGCCGCCGAATGTTATTGGTTTGGCAGACGAATCAGACACCTTTGCCCTGCCTGCATCCGTCGCAGGACGGCCACAGCCGGATGGCAGAACCGTGAAGGGGCATGATGGATATGTTGCCCACGAAAAACGCGAAAAGCCGCGAAACGTGGCGGAGATTGCACTTTGGCGTCTTTTCGCGTGTTTGGCGGGCGGTTTCCCTGTGGTCCCACAAATTGCGAGAGTCGCCATCTTACGCGCGCCGCGCCGTGCGCTTGACACGCGCGGGATAGGGCCGGCGTGGAAACCGGCCCTCCCGCGGACAGTTCAACAGGCGATTGTACTAACATCTGGAAGGCCCGCTTCCACGCGGGCCGCGTTGGCGCGCGTCTGCGTGCATGTTGTAGCACGCACTTAGTGCAACTCCCGCAGTTTAGGGACTGTCGCGGGACTTGTTTTCGGGCGTAGAACAGGTACAATGCAACTTCTCTTCTTCTTGCAACGCTTGGCTGGGTTCATAAGTGACTGTGACAGCACTCAACCGCATACGCATCTGCATCGGGCTGATTTGCCTGGCGACCACGCTCCGGCCAGGCGCCGCGGCGGCGGAGACGGCGACCGAACCGCCCCTGCCGCCGGAAATGTCCGAGTTGGCGCGTCTCTACCGCCAGCATACGAGCGACATCAACACACGTTACCGCGAGACCATCGAGTCCATCCCGTCGCAGTACGTCGGCGATCTCAAGGCGCTGCTTGCCCGTTACCAGAAGAGCGGCGATCTCGAGGGCGTCTTGAGCGTCGCCAAGGAACAGAAGCGTTTCAATGAGGTCATGCAGGCCGAACGCGATCCCTTCGAACTGACGCCCGAAATGCCGCCGGCGGCGATCGTCAAGGCGCCCGCCGAGCTGCGTCAGTTGCAGGAACAGTACGTTCAGCGTTTCCAGGATGCCGCCGAGGCGCGGCAGCGGGACCTGAAGGATCTGACGGCCAAGTACCTGACACGCCTCGATGCGGTGCAGCGCGAACTGACCATCGCCGGTCGCATTCGCGATGCCGTGATCGTCAAGAACGAAGCCGATCGCCTGAACAAGGGCATCGCCGGCGACGATCTGGCGCAACTCACCGAGATCATGGCCTCCGAGCAGTTGTCCGGCGCGACGGCGACTGACGGCGCCGACGACGGCACGGATGTCCCGGTCTTCGGCAGCGTGCCCAACTGGGCCAAGTGGAGCTTCGCGCGGATATGCCGTTTTGCGCGCGAACGCACTCAGTTCGACCATCCGGACGTGCCGGACGAACTGGACGCCGATTACAGTCCCAAGACAGGTCGTGGACGCATTTACGGACGCTGCATGGTTGACACCATGCAGGTCGGCCCCGCGCTCAGCGCCTGGTTCGGCAAGGCGCTGCTCTGGAGGGTGAAGGATCCGGCGACGCTGACGGCCACGATCGAGCTGGAGTCGAGGCAACTTTCGGCGGGCCAGGAACATGGTCCCCATGTCCACCTGGCGGTGCTGGCCGCGGGCGCTCCGCTCAAGGTGCTGAATGTCCCCCTGATGGCGCGGCAAACCACCCTGCGTGTGGTCAAGGATCAGCACTCCAACCGTTGCGCCCTGATGTGGCCGCGCGGCAGCATCACTGAGACCTTCGAACTGCCGGCCACGGGCGAACTCAGCTTGCTGCTCGCAGTCACCGTGCGCAATCCCGGCGAGCTTTGCGACACCAGCGTCGAGCTGCGTCCCTGAGTCTAGAAAGGCCTTCCGCCGGGCTGGCGTTGCCGCTGCGCCTTGATGCGCGGCTCCTCGAGTCCCAGGACGTACCATTCGTCGCCCAGTCCGGCGTTGGAGAACTGCTTGACCCGATTGTTGGCCAGGTGCTCGCAGTTGCGCTTGATGGTTTCGTTCTCCATCTTGGCGCAGGCGCGCACCAGCGTCTTGTGGGCTGCGGCGACATCGCCGCGTTGCAGGGCGATCCAGGCCTGGAGCCCGTACAGAATCGCGCCCTGCCCGTAGCGCAACCGGCGGACCTGCTTTTCGAAGAACTTGTCGAGCCCCGGATCCTTGCGTACGTACATGCGGGCCATGCGCATGGCCGCCGTCATGGGTTCAAGATAGAGGCAGCCGGGCAACAGACGGTCTACCTCCGTGTAATTCTTGAGCTGGTAGTAGAGCTGCATGCGTAGCGTGTCGGTCTGCCGGCGCAGCAACGGGCTCCAGCGGAAGTAGGGCGTCAGACCGGCGGTTTGCGCGATGGCCTGCTCCAGGAAGACGCGCTGTTCGCGCTCCAGTTCCAGTTGAGCCTGCTTGAGGCTGCCGGGCGGACGCAGTTGCCATTGACTAGTCTTCTGTTGCAGACGCTTCTGTCCCGCGGCCATAATCTCCTGCACCTTGTTCATCAGCGTCTGAACGCGTCGCCGCAGCAGCCAGCCGGTTCCGGCCTGACCGCCCAGGAAGAGCAGCACGCCCCACAACAGACTCCAGCCCCAAAGACTCACGCCGCCGACCGTCAGCCCCAACGCCAGGCAGGCTCCCGCCAGCGCGCTCAGTATCAAAGTCCACATGTGGTTATCATCTCCTCGGTTAGGCGGCGCCGCCACGTTCAGCGCGTCAGCCCGGCCACTGCCGCGCCGATCAGCGGCGCGTCGTCAATGCCCGTCAGTTCGTAATGAATGCCGCGCGGTTCCAGCAGCGCGCGCATGTGCCCCTCCACGCGCGAACGGAAACCGGCCGTCAGCGTGCGATAGTAGGTGGAGCCGTCAATATTGGCACAAATGGGGTAAAGCGGGTCATGGCCGTTGTTGGCGCGGATCATGACCGCCGCCAGGTTGACGGCGGCCAGCCGGGCGGCGCGTCGGAAAACGGCGCTCCCCAGCGCCTGCAGCAGACGGCGTTCGTCATCGCTCAGCCGCAGCGCCGCGAACGGCCCGGTAGGCAGGAAGGGATTGTCGCAGAAGTCGTCCAGATCCTTGGTTGCGAGGCCTGGCCAGTCCCGCAGCGTCCGCGCCGTGGCGGGGGACAGCATGTCCGCATCGGCCGCGGCCCGCAAGACTGTCAGCCCCAATCCGCCGAGATAGGCGCCGGAAATCATCTTCTCGTACATGTAGGCGCCGGGATCCTTAGTGGTGGCGTCGAACTTCTCGTCCAGACGGCTGCGCGGTGCCCGGCTGAACCCGCCCGACTCGACGTTGACGATCATGGCGCCATCCGGATCGAGATCGGACCGCTTCGCGATGGCGGCATTGCGTTCGACGTAGGCGGTGTTGGTGCCAGTGCCCAGGATGTATCCGACATAGCTGCCATGACGGCGCGTCATGCCCGCGCTTTTGCCGGCCAGCAGAGCAGCCACGGTGTCGTTGAGCACGGTGATGCGCGCGCGGTGGCCGCGCGCCGCCAGACGTGCGGCCAGTTCGGCGCCGACCATGCGCCCTTCCACCTCCGGCGCCATGATCTGCTTGCTCCAGCGGAGCAGCCGGCCGTCGCAGTCGGGCGTGATCTCGGCGGGATAGGAGAAACAGAAACCGATCTCGCCGGAGGCGTCGGCGACCGGCATCAGGAAATCGGCCAGCGTGTTGAAGAAGGCCTCCGCGCCGACGGGTTCGCGCGTGCCCGGCATCTTGTGTTTGGCAAAGCGCTCCAGCCGCGGATGGCCCGCGGCGTCGAAGCTCACCACGCCTACGCGCAGATTGGTGCCGCCCGCGTCCAGCACGATCACGGGGCGACCGGCGGGGACGGGCTTGCCGGTGGTCAGAAAGGCCGGGATCATCGGCAGCGAACTAGGCTTGCCGGCCAGTCCCGCGTCCATCTCGCGAGCGAAATCGGCCAGCAGCAGTCCGGCATCGCCGCCATCTTCATCGAACCCCTGTGCCCTCAAGAAGTCTCTAGCTTCCCTGTGCATGCGCCGGATCATAGCACAGACACCGGGATTGTGCAGGATGGGAATACGCCTTACCAACAACGACCGCAAATTCGCGCGATTGTGTACTGTATGGCTTTCCAGCAACATCGGAATATATGCCCTTCAGGCATAACCCGGCATCAGCACACTCCCCCTCAAGTGCCTCGGGCGAGAAATACTGTAACCAGTTGTACACTTGTCTGGTGCGCTTGGCCTCAACAATTGTGTACTTGTCCACGATGACCTTCTCTTCATCGTATTTGAAGGTGTTCACAAAGCCGAAGTATTTGTTCGGCGACCAGAATCCGTTGAACTGATTCAGCTCATAACTCGCGGCTTCTTCCCTTTGCTCAAATGCGGGTAGCGAATACACATCAAGAAGCACCGAACCGCTGGGTTTCAGAAGTCTCTGGAATTTGCCCAGCATCACCATTCTTTGCGTTGGGCTGAGGGCACAGAAATCGCACATGATCATCAGAATGAGGTCAAATCGGTCTTCTGTGTCGAATTCCAGGTAGTTCTGATTCACATACTTGATGCCCAAATGCTCGCGGGTTGAGACGTCTTTGGCATACTCGATGGACCTCTTCGAGAAATCGATGCCAGTCACTTTCGCTCCGCGCTTCGCCAAACGTGCGGAGTACAATCCGGGGCCGCAGCCGAAATCGGCTATCTCTGTGCCGCCACAGATGCTGAATTTCGACGCAATCCATTCCACCGAGCGATTGATGAACGCTGCGTTTCGCGATGACACATCCGTCGCTCCGTCAAGATGGAACGAGAGCATCCGCTTCGATGTATGTTCATCGGTCCATAGCTCGCTTGCGGTGTAGTATTGAAACGGTGTTGGCCGCTCGTTGATGTTTTCCAGTTTCTTGAACATATTCCGTACTCCCCCAACATTGCCTTCGCGGCCACAGGGCAGCACCCCCCAAACACGCGAAAAGACGCCAAAATGTGATCTCCGACACGTTTCGCGTCATCTCGCGTCTTTAGTGGGTGATGTATGCGTAGACTCGCAGTCTTCGCAGCATCATTCCCTGGCGCAACGGGTGCGCCCACGTCCAGTTGACCCTTCTATCTCATCTCACCCAGGTATTTTCCATTAAGATCGGGGGGAGCAACCTCAGCAAACGGGCTGGGCTGACCGTGCCGCGGCCTCTGTCCTATGGGCTCGTTCTTCATCATCCTCTTTATGGCGCGGCGCGCTGGGAGACGTCGCCAGCCGAATTTAGTTGGCCGATCTTCTCTCGAAGAAGCTCCGCTCTGCTGAATGCTGCACGCACAAACTGTTCAGGTTTCATTCCATCGCCCATCCGCGGGACCACCTCCAACAGCAAGGCACCTGAGTAGTTGGTCTTCGGAAACGCATCTTCAACCACGTCCCAGTCAATCCGGCCATCTCCCGGAAGGTAATGGTCGTCGTTTATCCCGTTGTTGTCCGACAGATGTGTAGTCATCAAACGACCACCCCACTTCTTGAGAAGAGCACATGGGGAGTGGCCGCTGATAAAGTCATGCGAGGAGTCGTAACAGAGGCCAAGATGGTCTGATCCGATAGCGCTGAGCACGGCGTCAATATGGTGGGGACTGCGCGTGTTCTCGATGGCAAGCAGAACTCCAAGCTCTTCAGCCCGCCTGGCAAGGTCCCCAATTGCCCGCAATCCGCTCTGCGTTGGGGGGGAGGCGTTGGACCTTTGGCGACGTGAACGACGACCCAGGGAATGTCATTATTCCGGCAGAACGTCAAAGCCACTTCATACTGCTTAACAACGGCTAGCCTGGAGTCCTCGGAATCCGACCAA
>JAQULY010000035.1 GCA_028718445.1 Kiritimatiellia bacterium | reverse complement strand
CGGCCACTGTGCTTCGCTACCTGATCCGTCAGAAGGTCCGCGTGCCGGCGGACATTTCTGTGGCCGGCTATGGATACGTACAGGAATTGTATTCCTATTTGCGGTTCGCCACGGTGGACCAGCATCCCGCCCAGTTCGGGTCGCGCGCGGCGGAGATGCTGATTGAATGGCTGGCGAATCCGGCCAGGCAGCCGGAGTCCGTCGTCGTTCCCTGCACGCTCATTCCCGGCGAGACCGTGGCCCACGTTAGAGCAAGGAGTGCTCAGAAAACGTTGGCCTAGGCAAACGAGTTGTACTAACGTTGGCCTGGGTCTGGTTTTGGTGAATGATGAAAATGAGTGGGGCACATCGCGTTGCGCGGGGCGGGAACGCCAGGTAGTCTACCAGACGCTGAATCTTCCTCTCGCGTTCGCGGACAAGTGCGCGGTGCTGGAGCGGCGCCCGGGCCGAGGACGCCGGGGACCGTTACTGCTGGTCTCGGCGGCGCGCCAGAACACCGGCGTGAAGCGCGGGTATGCCGCGACCAGTAAGGACGAAAAGCGAGAGAAACCATGAAGAGACTGCGCGTAGGTATATTGGGACAGGGACGCAGCGGCTACGCCATTCACGTGGCCTGGCTGCGGCAGGATCGGGAACGATACGAGATTGCGGCGGTGTCCGACGAGATGCCGGAACGGTGCAAGGAAGCCTCCGAGGGTCTTGGGGCCAAGGCCTTTCCGGACCACAGGGCGTTGCTGGCCGACAAGAGCCTGAAGCTGGATCTGATCATCAACGCGTTGCCGAGCTTCCTGCACCCCCAGGGAACGCTGGAGGCGTTCGCGGCGGGATATGATGTCGTGTGCGAGAAGCCGCTGGCGCGGTCAGTCGCGGATTTCGATCGCATGACGGCGGCGGCCCGCGCGAGCGGCAAGACGCTACTGCCGTTCCAGAACTCGCGCTTCCAGCCGGCGTTCCGGAAGGTTCAGGAGGTCGTTGCCTCCGGCTGTCTGGGGCGGATCATCCATGCGCGCCTCAGTTACAGCGGGTTCGCGCGTCGCTGGGACTGGCAGTGTCGCCGCGACCGGTGGGGTGGGAACCTCCTGAATACCGGCCCGCATCCCATGGATCATGCCATCGTGCTTTTCGGCGAGTCCATGCCCAACGTGTTTGCCCGTCTGGTCTCGGAGAACCCGTATGGCGATGCCGAGAACTTTGCCTCCGTGACACTCTGGGGGAAAGGGGCGCCGACGATCGAGGTGGTCATCAGTTCGTTCATGGCCTATCCCCAGGGCGACACGTATAACATCGGCGGAACGATGGGCGGTTTGACCGGCGGCGCGACGGAATTGAGGTGGCGTCACTACGTGCCGGCGACGGCGCCGGCGCACTCGATGAGCCAGGGCTGGTCCGTTAATCGAACTTATTGTAGCGAGGAACTCGACTGGGTTGAGGAAAACTGGAAGTTCACCAGCAAGCTGGGCATGTTCGATTTGATCTGCAAGGAGTTCTACACAAACGCCTACGAGGTCCTGGTGAACGGCGCGCCGCGTGTCATCACGCTGGATCAGGTTCGTCGTCAGATCGCGGTCATCGAGGAGGCGCACCGCCAGAATCCGGACCTCACCTGAGCGAGTCCGCCGGATGCGGTGCGTCTCGCCGACGTGGCGGAGCGGCGGCGCATCCTGGGTACGAATTTTGCGCAGAGCACGGATATCACGCGCGACGCGATGTTGACGCCGGCATTGGGAGATTACCTGCGTGGACCGTCCATGAGGAAAGGGGCGTGGTGGCGGATTTGCGGGACATCTGATTTCTTCCTAAGAGCGAGGCACTGACGGTTGGTCACACCTGGCGCACGGCAACCAGCTTGCCGGTTTCGGACGACTCCTTGGCAGCCAGGCAGGCATACACGCTGCGCAGACCGTCCCAGATGGTAATCCGCTTGAGCGGTTGTCCCTTGATCAGCGCGATGAATTCGCGCGCCAGCTCGGCGTCGCCACCGAAATGGCTCATGCCCTGGCCGGCATGACTCGTGTCGGAAAAGGGCGCGTGGTGGCGGACCCGGCGCATTTCGTTCTTGTACCAGTCGAAAGAGAGCGTGCCGTGGTAGCCGCTGACGGTGGCGCCGCGCGCGCCGGCATCGCGACGGGTGAAGAAGACCTGCGTGTAGACGCCCTGGGCGCCATTGGCAAACTGGATCAGCGCGCTGGAGGCATCCTCGTTCATGCCGCTTTGCGGATCGCCGATGTCGCGTCCGAAGACGCAGGGATGATCGTCCAACAGCCCGCCCGAACCGTTTCGCTTGCGGTTCGCCGGACTCTCCAGACAGGTGGCGGTCTCGGCGCACTTCGAGCAGAACAGTCCAGCCTTCTTCCTGCCGCCAAAGACCCGGCCCTTCAGCGCCATGGCGGCGATATGCACGATCGGCGAACCCATCAGATAGGCCATGTAGTCGAAATCGTGCGTGGCCTTCTGCAGGAACAAACCCTGGGTGACCGCGAAGTTGCGGTAGAACATGTCGAAATAGCAGGTTCCGTAAGGCACATAGTTGATCGCCAGAATGTGTTCGGGGCGGCCAACGGCGCCATCCTCAAGGGTGCGCCGGGCCAGGGCGCACAGGGGCGAGACCCGCAACGGGAAGCTCACCACCACCTGGCATCTGGATTTGCGGAAGGCTTTCTCCAGAGCGACCGCCTGACGCATGCTGTTGGAGACCGGTTTCTCCAGGAAAAGCGGCAGATCGTAGGCGGCGGCCTGGCAGGCGTAGGGAGTGTGCAAATCGCAGCGCGTGCCGATGGCGAGGGCGTCCACCTGGCCGGACCTGACCAGGCGTTTCAGGTCGGGATAGAACTTGACGTCGGCCCGATCGCGTTCGTCCAGACGCGCTCTGGCGCCCGCCTCATCGGGATCCACGATCCCGGTGACACGCAATTCCGGACACTCCTGACGCAGACAGTTGATGACGCCGCTGACTCGGCCGCCGTTTCCGATAACGCCAAGTCTGATCATATTTTCGCCTCATTGACTCATTAACGGATCATGATCAGCAGCATCTTGAAGGGCTGCTCTGCACGCACATCGTGGGGCACATTGGCCGGCATGATCACCAACTCGCCGGCCCGGGCCTTGACGGTTCGACCGCCGATCAGGAGCGTGCCCTCGCCATCGAGGATCAGCACGGTGGCGTCATACGGCGACGTATGCTCGCTCAGGCCCTGCCCGGCATCGAAGGCAAAGAGCGTCAACGTGCCGGTACGTTTGTCGAGCAGCGTCTTGCTGACGATCGCATCCTTCGCGTATTCGACATGTCCGGCCAAGGCGATGGCTTGGCCCATGATTGCCGCCGTGTGCTTGCCAGTCATGACTACACCTATCTCCCGCGGGTTCACACCAGTTGCGGACGGACGACGCTGACCCGCTGAGCGTCGAACGCCTGCCGCAGTCTGCCGAAGACCTCTTCCGTGGGACAGATACCTATGATGGCGCCGCCGGAACCGGAGAACTTCGCGCTG
The DNA here is from genome assembly GCA_028718445.1 of Kiritimatiellia bacterium. Classification (GTDB taxonomy): domain Bacteria; phylum Verrucomicrobiota; class Kiritimatiellia; order RFP12; family JAAYLN01; genus JAQULY01. The sequence goes on along the minus strand of JAQULY010000035.1, from coordinate 16,507 downwards.
GCGCCCGCCGCGCGGGCGGTCTCGACCATGCGTAGATTGCCTTCGCTGAGGCGGTAGAGACGCGCGCGCAAGTCGAAGTTCGCGTCCATCAGCCGGCCGAGTTCGGCGTAATCACGCTGCTCCATGGCGGTCCGCGCCAGGTCGGTCAGTTCCGCCCAGCGGCGCATGGCGGCGACCACCTCCGGCTCGCCGCGCTCGAAGCGCTCGCGGATGCGATTGTGGAATACCTCCGAACCTTCGGAGAGGTCGTGGCGGTAGGCGATGTAGAGCGGCGGCATCAGCGCCGGATCGAGCGGCTCGTAGCGCCCGAAGCCCTGGCGTTCCATGGTGGCGCGATCGAAGTCCATATAGACAAGGCCCTGGTAGACCTGGGCCACGCGATCCTGCAGTCCCGCGGCGATGCCCAGTTCGTTATTTTCGACCGAGCGGATCAGGTTGGCGAGGTGTGGCCTGGGGATGTCCACGCCGTAGAACTGCATCAGGGCGCGCAGGCAGGAGGTTATGATGGCGCTGGAACCGGCCAGGCCGACCAGGTGCGGAATGTTCGAGCAGTAGCGGATGGTGAAATTGCGGTCGTGAAGCGCATGCCCGCACTCGCGGCAGTGATCGTGGAACCGCTTGATGGCGGCTTTCAGCAGCCTGATGCCGCCGTAGTAGCCATAGAGCCGCACGTCGTCAGCCAGGGCGTCTATGCTTGGGAAGACCGATTCGTCGCGCGTGCTGGGCTGGATGGCCAGTTCCGGCGACTCGTAGAGCGTGGTCTCGGCGCGGAAGTTGCCGAAGGTGAAGGCGATCGTCTTGCCGAAATAACCGTCGGAAGGATTGCCGATGAGGGCGGCGCGGGGAAAGGCGTGCGTGCGGATGATCATGCGATCTCAGCTCGCGCGCGCGCGGTTGCGCGCTTCCAGCGACTTCTTCAGACTGGCCAGGTCACGCTCCGGCGCGGCGCCGGAAGCGATCGCCGCCTGTGCGACGGCGAGGGAGACGTTCACGAAGAGGCGCCGGTCGAAGGGCTTGGGAATCACGTAATACGGCCCGAACGACAGCGTCTCGTCAGGATAGAGCGCGCGGACTTCGTCGGTCACGCGCTCCCGCGCCAGGGCCGCGAGAGCCTCCGAGGCGGCGACCTTCATGGCCGTATTGATTGTGCGGGCGCGCACATCCAGGGCACCCCGGAAGATGAAGGGGAAGCCCAGCACGTTGTTGATCTGGTTGGGGAAATCGGAGCGGCCGGTCGCCATCACGTACGGATTCTTGCCCAACGCCGCGGCCACGGCTTCGGGATGAATCTCCGGATCCGGATTGGCCATGGCGAAAACGGCGGGGAATTCGGCCATCTGCTTGATGTCGTCGGGCTTCACACAGTCAGCAACGGAGACGCCGATGAAGACGTGCGCGCCGCGCAAGGCCTCCGACAGGTTGGTGGCGGCGGTCTTGACGGCGTGCCGCCGCTTGTGCGCGTTCAGATCGCCGCGATCGGCGCGCACCGTTCCCTTGGTGTCGCAGATCGTCAGGTCGCTCACACCCGCCGCCTTGCACATATCGGCGATGCGGATGCCGGCCGCGCCCGCCCCGTTGATGACCACGCGCAGTTCGCCGATGTGGCGGTCGCTGAGACGGGCGTAGTTGATCACGCCGGCCAGCGTGATGACGGCCGTGCCCCACTGGTCATCGTGGAATACCGGTATGTCGAGCATGGCGTCGAGGCGATCTTCAACCTCGAAACAGGCCGGCGCAGCGATGTCCTCCAGATTGATACCGCCGTACATCGGCGCCAGCGCGGCGACGCAGTCTATGATGCGCTGTGGATCGGTGCGGCCGGTGTCGCCGCCGCCTTGGCGGCAACGCGCAAGTGGCACAGGCCAGGCGTCTACGTCGCCGAAGGTCTTGAAGAGCACGGCCTTGCCTTCCATCACCGGCACGCTGGCCAGCGCGCCCAGATCGCCCAGTCCCAGGATGGCCGTTCCGTCGGAGACCACGGCCACGAGGTTGGCGCGCGAGGTGTAGTCGAAGGAGGTTTCGGGGTGCGCCGCCACTTCCTTGACCGCCTGCGCCACTCCTGGCGTATACGCCATGCAGAGATCCAGTTGGGTTCGTAACGGGTGCGGTAAGGCCAAGCCGACCTTGCCGCCGCGATGATAATCGAGCACGCTGTCACGCGTGATGTTGAATTTGGTGGCCATGATTGCTTATGGAGACCCGCACGAGTTCTTTAGGAGAGTCGTATTCTAGCGCTTCGGCGCCGGCTAGTACCAGCAGGAACAGCGTTGGATTGGCACACGGTCCGGAAGCCGCTAGACTATGCGGCATGGCCACTCTCCAAGATGTCACCTCGTTCGAACAGGCGGCCGCGTCCCTGCCGCGTGCCTTCTTTGACCCCGTCCCAGAATGTGGTCTGGTGCTTGGCTCCGGCTGGAGTCAGGCGGTGAAGGGATGGCACACGCTGGAGCGCGTCTCCTACCGCGATATCCCCGGTCTTGGCGCCAGCACGGTGGCGGGACACGCGGGCGAACTGCTGCTGTGCGAGCATCAAGGCCTGCGCGTGGCGGCTTTCTGCGGACGGCGTCACTGGTATGAGGGCGCGGGCTGGCTGCCTGTGACCATGCCGGTGGAACTGCTGCGCCGCATGGGCGTCAGGCGGCTGTTGCTGACCAACGCCGCCGGCGGCGTCAGTCCCAAGCTGCAGCCCGGCGATCTCCTGTTGATCCGCGACCATGTCAACACCGCCGGCCTCAACCCGCTTCAGGGCCCCGTTCTGCCGGGATGGGGTGAGCGTTTTCCCGATCAGTCGCGCGTTTACGATGCCGCACTGTCGGCGGATGTGCTGCGCGCCGCGCAACGGGCGCAGATTAGCGTGGCGGAAGGCATCTATGCCTTCACCGCGGGCCCCGCCTTCGAGACGCCGGCCGAGATCCGCGCCTACGGCATCTGGGGGGTGGATGCCGTGGGCATGTCCACCGTGCCCGAAGCGATGGTCGCCAACGCCATGGGCATGCAGGTGGCGGCAATTAGTTGCATCACGAACATGGCCGCGGGCATCGGCGGATCGCGTCCAATGCATGGCGAAGTGCTGACCGTGACGGCGCAGGTGGCGCCGCGCATGCGCCGCCTGCTGGATGAAGTTCTGTCGGGCGTTGAACGTTAGGTGTTGAGCGTTCCATCGCCAAACAGTCCGGCCAGCGGATCGCGCGGTTTGGGGGGCGTCTGGGGCTGGACCGCGGGTTCCGCGCGGGACTCGAAACGGTCGCAGAGGCCGGTCGCCTCCGTCTCGCGATTGGTCAGGCCGCAGCGTTGCCCGAACGGATTGACGACGAAATGGGCGCACCAGGCGCAGCAGCGCCGGCGTTCGGATTCCTTGAAGACGCGCACCGTCTCGGGCGGGTCGGCGTCGGTAAAGACCCGCGGCGCCACGGCGCGATCGGCAAAGGGCGTGGCTTCGCGGGAGGGATAGCGGTGACCGCAGGCGGTGCACACAAAGGCCTCGCCGCGCTTCTGGAAACCCTCATACAGCGGCTCAGCGCGGGCGAGCGCGTTCCGGCCGCAGGCGGTGCAACATATTTCCAGGGGCCTTGCCACGGTTAGAAACTCTCGCGCCAGGGGGCTTCCGGTTCCTCCCTCAACCGACGCATGCGCGCGATGACGGCATCGGCCTCTTCGCCGCGCCCGGCCCCGGCCAGCAACGCCGCCAGACGCACGCCCACATCGTGCAGATGCTGCCGCAACTGAGCGCGCTGGCCCCGCAGCCAGGCGGGGGTACGCACCCCCACGGGCGGCAGACTCTCGATCTCCTGCCAGACCTGTTCGTGCGATGTCAACAGGGCGTCGAGGTCGATGGCGCCCCGGTCGCGCGCTCCCCGGTAGAGCACGGCATCCGGCACGGCCGTCAGGCCCGACTCCTCCCACAGCGAGGCGCTGGAGAGCACCGTCAGCTTGTCCTGTACATGCGGATCAATGGTCATCCAGGTCCGCACGAAGGTGACGGCATTAGTCGCCAGCGCATTGTGCAGTGCGGCCTGGTCCAGTCCGGCAAACGCGGCATGTCGCGAAACCTTCGCCTGGGCGCGCGACAGCATGCCCGCCGAGATTCTCTCGGTGCGCTCGTTCAGCAGATTGACATCCCGACCGGCCATGCGGGCATAGAGGCGAATCAAACGGTTGACGGGCACGTCCGAGACCAGCCAGCTCTGCTGAGGCACGCGCTGGACTACAGCCACCGCCACGCGGCTGGCCATCGGCTCGCGCCACGCACGCACTTCGCCGGCATTGACCAGCGCCATGACCGCGATCAGGACCGCCGCGAACCAGAACATCAGGCGCCCCACGGCGGCATCGGCGTAGGACAGGATGATCTCATCGTCGCCGTGCGGCGGTCTGAGCCGGCGGTTGGTCATATCGGGCCAGCAGCGACCACCGGCCAGGATGCAGCCGTTACCGGCCAGATGCGCCGCCACCAGCGCCACCAGCAAGTATACCGTGCACGGCAGTTCGCTATCGCTGGCCGTACGGTAGACGCCCCATGGCGAGATGGTTACCCCGATCGCCGCCACCATGGTCGTGCCCGCCAGCACCAGACTCAACAGGCCGCTGGAAGACGTGGCCGAACGATCGCTGCGCCAGATCGCCAGCGCGCAGGTCGCCAGCCACGGCAGCACGGCGAAGAACATCACCGCCAGCATGCGCGGATCGCTGCGCCAGCCCCCGCGCACCACCAGGGTATATTGCGCCTTGCCCATCGTCACCAGACCCCGCAGCGGCGATATGAAGCTGCCGGGCGCCAGCCATCCCCACTGGCTGCCCAGCCAGGCCACCAGCAGATACGCCAACACACCGGTCATGACACCGCCGGCCAGCGCCGCGTACCCGCGCGCGTCACACATCTGCCCCATGCGCAGAGCGCGCCAGGCGAGGAACAACATCAGCGGCGACATGCGCAGGCCGGTGTCCCATTCCAGCACGGAAATGCCCAGCAGGAAGCCGAACAAGGCCACATACGCTTCGCTTCCGGAGGTGGCCGTGCGCACCAGCAACCAGCCCATCATCAGCAGCAGCAGCAGCTCGAAGGTCTGCGGCATGCAGCGCGTCGCGGCCAACCAGAAGGGCACGGACGTGCCCAGCGCCGCACCGGCAACCAATCCTGCCAGGACGCCGGCGTGCTTGCGCCTGCGTGCGCTCAGCGTCGTGGCGTGGAAGCACAGCAGCAGCGTCACCGACCGCACAATGGCGAACAGCAGGGCGATACAGCAGGCGCCGGCGACCGCCGACAGCAAGTTCATGCGGTCAGGCAAAATACCCAGCGGCAGATGCGCCGCCGCCGCACCCACCAGCCGCCATAACAGGTACTGCGGCTTGGCGAAGGACTCGATGCCCAGAAAAATCGCCACCCATCTGGATGACTCGCCCGGGAAGAAGGCCGGATGCAGCGTGGCGCGGTAGACTAGGAAGGCGGCGAGGGCCACGCCGAGGGTGAGCCATCGCGCCGTCTGCCTGCTATTGCCGATATGCCATCTGCTCATGCACGGTTCCCTTGCCCGGCCGCCATGCCCCGCCGCCGCCGTCCAGCCCGCTGAATGAGGGGAGTATGATGTCCCCTCCGCCCGGACGTCAAGCATCGTCGGACGGTTCAGCAGGGCTTTTGTTTGGGTTGGCGGACGAACTATATGCGTTTGCCCTGTCGGCGGCTGGCCGTCAGTTGCTCTCTTGGTATGCTTCGGATATAAATGACCCGATGCAACCGCTTCTGCACATCAGACCGAAGGGTGCAACCTGCTTCAAGGAGAAAGCAGCCTGCCCCCCGGACGACCTGAACGTGACGCCCAAGACCTATCGTTACCAGAGCAGCGTGGACGACACGAAACCGCTCCTGGTGGACGTTTGTTTCAAGCCTTCCTCCGGAAAACTGCCGCTGATCGTGGTCATGCACGGCTACAATGGCGGCCGCGCTGTCGTACGTCCCGACATCGTCCGGCTGGCCGGGAAGGGGCTGTTTGCCATTGCCCCCGATATGCGCGGGCGGGGCGGGTCAGGAGGACAGTGGGACAGCGGCGGACTGGATGTGATGGACATCCATGACGCAGTGCAGTTTTGCCTGCGGAAGTTCGTCGAACGGATTGATGCCTCGAATCTGAACGTGATCGGTTACAGCGGCGGCGGCGGCAACGCGTTTGCCTGCTTTGTGCGGTTCCCCGATTTGTTCCGAGTGGCGGCCAGCTTTTTCGGAATTCCGGACTATGCGACGTTCAACAGGCTGAAAGGGCGGCCCGACTGCAACCGAGTCATGGTGGCAGCTCTGGGCGGGCCGCCCGGCCGAATTCCTGCCGTATACGCAGCCCGTAACGCGACGCTCGCCGCAGGCAACAATGGCCAGACGCGCTTCCACATCTTCTGGGACGAAGCGGAAAATGACTGTCCTGGCTCGATGGATGAGGATTTCATTCGCGCCAGCCGCGCAGCCGGGCATCGCAATTGCCTGGCGCATCGCAGCCGTGTGCGCGACCGCGCTCGCTGGCGTCACGGTTATACCGCCAACTGGCCGGAGTTGATTGAGGCAGAGGACATCTTCGTTCCGGAAATCCTGCAACGTCGTGTTCCCAAACCGATACTGCCGCCGTCCGGTACACTGGTTGTGCCGGGTTACCTGGTCACCCGTCACTTCGCGATTTGGGTACACCCGGCCGGCCAACCCGAGCGTGCCGGTCAAAGCGGCGTGGCCGAAGTGCTGTACCGTCACGACGGGTCGCGCACCGAGTTCACCGTGCTCTCGGTCACCGGAGGACACCAGGTGAAGATTGTGGCGGCGACGGCAGGAGCTTGAGAACGGCTCAACGTTCAACCGTTCTCGTCGCCGCTCGCGACAACCGATCCCCCGAGCCTGGATACTGCACCGACCAAGATCAGGCGCGGCAGCCTCTCACCGCCCGCAAGCGTCGCCCGAAAGCGTCCACCGACCCCCATTTCATCCCTAACAGACAATTCGCGCGCCCGAACCGCTCTTTCCAGGCTGACAGTCCCTAGCGGTCCGTCGATAAAACACGTCTTGCGATAATACTTGCATTATTATCAGACCTATATTATCATCAGCCGCATGAATGGAGCCGCTAGCGTCGTTGCGCGTCGCACCAGCGCGTCTGTCCTGGACGCCACGACCGTGCTCTCTAAGACCGACCAGGTACAGTCCGCGATCACGCAAGCGATCCGTCAGCAACAGATCAGGCCGGGCAAGCGGGTGCCATCTGAAGCGCAACTGATGACGTCGCTCTCGGTCAGCCGCGTCACCGTGCGTCGTGCCATCAGCAATCTTGTCAGGGAAGGAGTGCTGGAAAGCCGGCCCGGCTTTGGACACGTGGTGCGGTCAGCGCAAGGACAACTGACGATCGGCATCCTCTTCGGGCACACCTTCCTGGATGTTCAGGCGGTGCCGTTCCATCGTCTCCTGCTGGATTCGCTGCAGAATCATCTGAACGAGTTGAACGCGCGGTTTCAGCTCTATGTGACGCGCCTGGCCGGCATGGAACACGAACATGGCCGGGAACGCTTCCTGACCGACGTGCGCAAAGGGCGTCTGCATGCCGTCCTGACACTGGCCTGGCCCTGCCCGCCCGACAGCGACCCCAGAGCCGTAGCCATGGATGCGGAGATGCTCGAACTGATGCGCAGCCGCAAGGTGCCGTATGCGGCCATCACCGAAGAGGACCTGCCCGGCGCCGTTGGCATCAATGCCTACCGTGTCGGGTACCTCGGCGCGACGCACTTTCTCGATCAGAATGTCCGTCGCATCGGGCTGATGGTCAGCCGGGAGCCGGGCCGCTTTCATCTCCGGGTTGCCGAGGGCTATCGCGCCGCACTGTCGGAACACGGCATGACGGACGGCGCGGTTCCGTTGTGCTATGCCGACGAGTCTTCCGAGGCCGCTGGATACACCGCCTTCAAGCGCTGGTGGCATGCCTCGGGGCAACCGGACGCCATCGTGATTCCAGATGATTTCATGTGCAAGGGCGCCATGAGCGCGGCCATCGAAATGGGTGTCCGCATACCGGCACGCCTGCAGATCGCGGCGCTCACCGTGAAACACAGCGCCCTGTTCCTCCCCGCGCCCTTCGTGGCCATCGAACTGGATCCGGTGGAACTGGCCAGCCGGCTCACAAAGCAGCTTCAATCAATGATCGAATCGCCGGCGCTGATGCCGGATCGCTGGGAGTTGGAGCCAAAAATAGCGCGGGAGAACACGCAATGAGCACTAACACGAAATGCAGATGCGAACCTGTGAACGCCATCGTATGCAGATCGTTCATGGCCGCGTTGATGCTGGCGGCCTCGCAGGCCCAGCCCGGCGAAATTCGGACTGCTCGTACTTGGACGGGCGGGGTAGGCAACTGGACCAACGCCGCCCAGTGGGGCGGTTTGGTGCCCGCCTACAATGAATGGGCGCACATCCAGAGCTCTGGCACTGTCACTATTGATACCCCAGACGCGACGGCGGAGCGGGTGTGTCCCGGTTTGACTAGTGGTTTGAGCACGCTGATCGTCACCAATGGCGGTGTCCTTTACGCAACAAATTACAACAGCACGGCGCAAGGTGTATGGATGCAGGGCGCAACGACAGGCACCGGCGTAGTGCAGGTGGCCGGCGGCAAGATCGTGGCCTCGCAGGTTGTCGTGGCTCGGGCCTATGATGGTGTGTTCCGCGTGGACTCGGGAGAAGTGGACATCTGGAATAAGCTCATCCTGTCGGAGGAAAGAGCACCAGGTTCCAACGCAAGGTTCGAAATGAATGGCGGACGGCTGACAGCTTTTGACTTGTGGTGCGGCGGCCAGAATGTTGATGGAGGAACATCAGTTACGGTCATAGCCGGGGGCGAGATCGAATTAAAGGAACATCTTGTCATCGGCAGTGGCAATCAAGTGCACTCGATCACACAGGAAGGCGGTGTGGTCAATGTACAATCCAATTTCCATTTGGGCTACATATCCTGGATAGATTTGGGTGACGGCGATTTCGCATACACGCTGAATGGCGGCGTGCTGTGCGTGAACGGCGAGATGCGCAGCCATAAGGCCGCCGCGCGCAGCGTGCAGTTCAATCTGAACGGCGGCACGCTCTGTTTCCGTACATACCACGACACCATGCCGGGTCTGACCAACAACGGCGCCTGCCTCTCGCCAGGCTACACCAACATCGGCTTCATGAACCACGGTACGTACTTCTCACCTTACACCGAGACGTCCGAAAAATGCTCTATGCATCTGCAACTGGCCGGCACTAATCATCCTGCCTTGGGGGGCGTTGCGGGCGCCTACGACCATCTTCATTCCGCCAACACGGTCAACATCATGGGCCGGCTGCTGATCAGTTTTTTGGACGGTTTCGAGGACCGCGTCACGCGTGACGACGTCTTCTACATTCTCGATGCCCAGAACATTAACGGGCAGTTCGCCAATGCGGCCAACGGCCAGCGAGTGGAAACGCTCAATAACAATGGGAGTTTTCTGGTGACTTACCCGGTGACTCCAGCGGCACCGTTGAACTGGATGCCAAAGGCCGTCATGCTCTCTGACTACCGCCCTCCCGCCCGGGGCACGGTGATGCTGATGCGTTAGGACCAGGCACGGTGCGGCAAGAGGAGATCGCGGCATGCAAAGGAACCTGCTGGTCATGGCTGCGGTATGCAGTCTGTGCGCGTTGCCCGCCTTCGGCGACGCGCCCCCGGCCTGGACCAACGACTTCTTCGCGAGCTATCCGGTCTACCGCGCGTTCTTCCCTTTCGGCGCATATGGCGGACTCGGAAGCCAGGGCTACACCACGCGGCTCGCGGAATACATGGATGACGATCGCGCCACGCGGTTCCAGCTTGAACGTCTCCGCGACAACTACCTGAACCTTATCTGGGGCGGCGATCTCGACCGGAACATGCAGGAGCGCGAGGGCCGCTATGCGCTTAACGCCGCGGGCCGGTCCAAGGTCGCCTGGGCCCGGAAGCTGGAGTTCCGCTTCCTGCCCAACTTCCAGTACTGGTTCGCGCCGAAGCTCGGCGTGGGCGAGGTCTTCCGTCCTCTCGGCGGCACCAACGCCTGGTTCTCGGGCGCCGAATTGGCGCCCATGGTGGCGGCGCACCGCGCCCGCTTCGAGGCGCTGCGGACACTGAGGCAGGAGCTGGGCGATACGATGGTCGGGCTGGTCTACGACGACGAGCCGGCCAGCGTTCTGAAAAGTTACCTCTCAATCGGCCGCGTCCTGGCGGACTTCCTGCCGGATCTGCCGATGCCCGCGGTCACCGGTCCCGCGCACCACCTCACGCCCTTCCTCCCGCACGTGGCCCTGATCTGCACGGAGAGCTATGGACGCGAGAAGTGGAAAACGCGCGACCAGTTCCTGGAATACTACCGCACCTCGCCCCAAACCGTCGTCTGGAACGATGTGCTGACCAGCACCTACGAAGACGAGCCCACGCTGCCGGGTTGGCCCGATGGCAAACCCACGGCCGGCGAGATGCGGCTGGCCTACTGGCAATCACTGGCCGGCGGCGCCAAGGGATTCGTCTCTTATCTCTATCGAATGCGCCCTTCCTGGTGGCTGGGTGACAGAGGCTTCTTCAACGCCGTGGGGCGGGAGATCAAGAACGACGGACTGGGCATCATGCGCGAAACCGGCCGGGAACTGACGGCCATCGGTCCGTTGCTGTTGAGTACGCGTCCGTCCGAGGACGATATTCCGAAGGTTCAATTCGAGTGTGACGCGCTGAACTACGTTGCCTATAGGGGGCCGGCACTCGGTTGCGGCGTGCTGCTCGACCGGATTGCGCCGCGGCGTTACGTGGTGGTCTACAACAACAATGTGGACGCCGGCGCATCCGGTCGCATGACGGTGCCCGCCGCATGGCTCGAAGGCGGAGCGCTCTACGATCTGCACACGTTCGACCCCGTCCCGATGGCGGTGGCATCGAACACTTTCTCGGTCGCGCCCCTGCGACCGGGCGAGGGCCGGATCATGTTGGCGGCCGCCCCCGGGGAGTTCGAGGTCTGCCGGCGAGCGATTCTGAAGCACCGGATCAGCAACGAGTTGATACGCCTGGATATCCGCCTGCGCGAGCTTCAACCTCTGGCCGAAAGCGGCACATTGCCCGCGCGCGATGCCGAGCGCGTGCGCGAGAGCGTCGCGCAACTGGCGCGCGGCATTGAGGAAGTGCGCCGTGCGCTCGCTGGCGCGGAGGCGAAGCCGGATGCGCTCGACGCACGGGTGCGCGAGCTGTCGGCACAGGCCGAAGCCGCGCGCACCGCCGGAACGGTGGGCGAGGCCAACAGGCTGTTTGTGTCCATCGAAGGTGCCGTCGGGGCTCTGGACGACCTGATTGAGTGTCACACCTGGGAGCTTTTCGGTTGCACCGCGCTCAGCCGCACCTACTACCTCCAGGTTCCCATGCATCAACGACTCATGTACCGCTATCACGACCTCCTCGGCAAGTATTTTGCCGCCCGCAATGTCTACTGGCGCGGCCTCGTCAACCGGGAACTGCTCTTCCTGCTCGAGAACCACGCGCGCGACGCGGAGAAGCTGATCGAGGACTGCCGCATGGCAATCCGCGAATCGCTGCAGGCGCAGCGGCGGAAGACACGCGTGCTCTACCTCTCTTCCTCGCCGCCGCCGTTGGAGACTATCGAAACATATGCGTGGCTCTACAAGAACTTCCCGGCATCCCTCGGATTCGTGCAGCCGGATGGCCGTGTTTTCGGTCGTGACGGCCGCGCACTGGCACTAGAGGACGCCGACGTCATCTGGATGCACGCCGTGCGCGCGGCGACCGCCCTGCCGGCGGAGGGCGTGCGGCCCGAACAGGCGCTCCCGGCGTCATGGCTCGCGCCGGACTTCGTGGCCGCCTTGAAGGTGCATTTGAGCAAGGGCCGGGGACTGCTGTTGAGCGGCCTCGCGGCCATGGAGGTTTTGCCGCTCGAGATCGAGACGGCGGCCCCGGATGTGGTGCGCGAGCTGGCGCCACCCACGCGCGCCACGCTGGAAGGATTCGCGGCCTGTCCCGGATACCGCCGCCATCCCTTGTTCGAGGGCGTCGATGCCGCCGCGACCTGGGTCACATCCACCAATCTGGAGACGACGCTTGGAGCGGGGCCCAGCGCATCGGCGCCGTGGTCGCAGGCACTGGGCCCGCATGGCACCGGGACGCTGGTGCGCTTCGATCCAAACGGTTTTTATTCGACCGCCGCGCACCCACGCACCGACTATGTCAGCGAATGCACCTGGGGCGCCACCGCCGTCTGCGGCCGGGTGGTGGCGCGCCCGTACCGCGGCAAGGCGGCCACGCCGGATGCGCGTACCGGGCTGATCGAGTACGATGGTCCCGGAGGCCGCGGCAAGGTGTTGGTGGCGGGCGCCTCGGCCTTCGATCTGTCGCCAGGCACCTCCTACGCGCCGCGCTTTCATCCCATGTGGAAACGGTTCGTCCGCGGTCTGGCCTATAACATGCTTTGCTACCTGGGCGGATCGGACCGATTCGCGCCGAACGCAACCGAGGCCGTCACGCGCGAGCGCACCTCGGAGAACACGGTGCTCGATCTATCGCTGGGATGGAAATTCAAGACCGATCCTGATGACCGGGGCGTTCGCGAAGGCTGGTACCGGCCTGAGCTGGAGGACACCGGCTGGGACAGCATCGAGGCCGGCGCCAGTTGGGAATCTCAAGGCCATGATTATGACGGCTACGCCTGGTATCGCACCACCTTCACAATTCCGGAACAATACCGCGGGCGCAGACTGCTGCTGGCTTTCGACGGCGCTGACGAACAGGCTTGGGTGTATGTGGACGGCATGCTGCGAGGCACGGGTGGCGCCGCCCCGGACGTGGACCGTTTAGGTTGGACCAAACCGTTCCGCGTGGAGTTGTCGGCTGATGGCACAACCGGCGGCGCTCCCCGACACTTGGCCGTGCGCGTGCATGACTCCGTGCTGGATGGCGGACTGTGGAAACCAGTCCGCGTGGTGACGGAATGAACGCTCTCAGCGCGAGAGCCGCGGCTCGCAGACGGCGATATGGGGGATGTCGAAACACTTGCGGCCCGTCACCGCGTCGGTATATGGCTCGGTGAGCGCGCGCAGAATCAGTGTCTTGGCCCCCTTCAGGGAAACGTTCACTTCCTGGACCGGCGCGCCAGGCTTCAGCGGAATCGCCAGGCGATTGTCGGCACGATAGTCAATTTCCTCGGAGTAGACGGTGTTGACGGCGCGATCGGTGTCCACATAGAAGGTGGTGCGCGTGTGTTCCGTCTGACCCTCCCGCTGGCGCGAGGGCAGACCCACCCGGCACCGGAAAGACGGATAGACATCGCCGTCCACGTAGAACTTGATGCCCATGTATCCGCCCATGCCGAACCCGTGCGGGACCAGTTCTTCGACGGCGCGTCCATGGCCATCGTTCTGCCAGACATGAATGGGGATCTTCTGACCCTTCTCAACCAGGCAGCCCGGGGTTAGCGCCACGTATTGCCAGTGGTGAAAGAAGTAAGGCGTCAGCTCGGTCAGATCCAGCGAGCGCAGCGCCCGCTCCTCCTCGGGATCGAAGCGGTTGGCGGCAATCGAGAGTGCGGTGTGCCAGGCGCAGGCCGTGGCATAGGCCGCGCCCTGCGACTGACCGGCCAGCAGAGCCTGCCGCACGGCAGGTGGGTGTCCCTCGTACACGGATCGAATGACGGGGCCGACGAGGCGCTTGCCCTCGACGATGCCGCGATCGATGCAGACCTGCAGGCGGAAGGCCGCCTCAGGAATGGTGGTGCCCATCAGACGCGGAGGCAGCGGTTCGGAACCGCCCGACGCGCAGTCGAAGAAGTGGTGCAGACGCCGGTGGCGCGTCGACACCGGATCCGGAAAGAGCTCGTGAAACAGGTTGTTGTCAATGGCATGACCAGGCGTGAAAGGTTCCTGCACTAAGTGGCCGAGGGCGCCGCCGTGCCGGATGGCCTCCTCCCAGTCATCCCGGCGGATAGCCTCGACCATGCGGGTCATCAGCCAGGCGACAATGGCGGAAGACTTCTCGCGGGAATAGCTTCCGCCGCTGGCGCCTACACTCTGTGTCTGCTCGTCGCACGGGCCGTGAGGTATCCACCGTCCATCCGGCAGCAGGGCGTATGGACGGCAGTCGTCCTCGTAAACCAGGTCAAGAATCATGCACAGGAAGCCGACCTTGTCCCCCACCGTCTTGACATACGGAGGAAAGTAAGGTTTTCGCAAGGCTTCCGGACTGACGTCCGGACGGAACAGGTTCCGTTCCCATTCAGGGAGAACATCGAACGCCACGCGCCCAAAAAGCGCATGACTGCCCCATTCCGGATACGTGATGCATGCCCGCATACTGTTGTCTCCAAACCTGCGTGGCCGAAGTGCGCCACGTGAGGGGCATTTAAGCACCGCGGACGACAATCCGCAAGACCGGCTTGTCTTTGCATGTCGAACTTTGAGAATTGCACAGACAAGCCGTTGTTCGCGGAGGAGTTCGTACTGTCTAAGCATCTTGCCGGCTGTAGTAGACAGGCACGATTGCCCTACTACCATCTTGTCTCATGCAATGTGTTGTGATTCCAGCCCTTCTTCCGGGATGCTTTCCAGAGCGAGCGCATGGGTGGGCGGCAGAGGAAGCTGCAACTCTCGCAGTCTGGGGGCCGGGCGTGCCGGGTTGCGGGGCGGCGGGCCGTTCCGCTATAGTTGCGGTTAATGCGTTGCGGCCTGCTACTCCTGGCTTTTTTTCTGACGCCCGCGGCCTGGTTACCGGCGGCAGACAGCAACCGCACCAGCTTGGTTGTCGCCTCGTGGAACGTCGAGAACCTGTTCGATGCCGACGACGATCCCGACAATCCCGGCGACGATGAGTACACCCCCCGGGGATGGACGCGCTGGACCGAGGCACGCTACCGCCTGAAACTGGCGCACGTGGCGGATGTCGTGGCGCGCATGCAACCCGACATCCTCTGCCTGGCGGAGGTCGAGAATCACCGCGTGCTGGATGATCTGACGCTCCTGTTGCGCCGACAGCACGGGCTCGACCTTCCGGCGATCATCCATCGCGACTGCGGCGATCAGCGCGGCATTGACACGGCCATACTGGCGCGCCAGACGCCCGCGGCGGTCGATTGGCTGACCCCGCTGAGAGAACAGCGCCACGTCATCATCGCCGAATTCGGCGAGCCCGGCCGGCGCCTGACCGTCATGGCCAATCACTGGAAATCGCGCTACGGCAAGAAATCCGAGGCCGATGCCGCGCGCACCATCGAGGCGCGCGCCGTTCGCGCCGAACTTGACCGGCGCCTGAAGGCTAACCCATCCGCGGCGATCATTGTGGCCGGTGATCTCAACGATGACATTGATGGCGCCATCCCGCAGGCCTGCGCCGGCTTTGTGCTCGATGAGGGCGCCGTGCTCGCGGATGGCCGCCTGCTCTACAATCTATCGGCCGCGCTGACGCCTGAGGCGCGCGGGACCTATTACTACAATCAAGGCCGCCGCTGGAACAGCTTTGACTCGATGAGTGTATCGCGAGGGTTACTACCCAAAGGCGTGCCGCCGTCGCCCTGGCGCGTACGCGCCAAGAGCTATGGCGCCTTCTCCATCCCGGAGATGCGCATGGCCGGCAGCGGCGCACCCCTGCCGTTCCGACGCGTCCGCACCCGTGCCGGAAGCCGGGTCTATGACGGCTACTCCGACCATTTTCCCATCAAGGCGATCATCGAGATGCGACCATGAAACACAGCACGATTTTCCCAACCGCCACGCGCGGCATCATTTGTGACATGGATGGCGTGCTGTACCATGGCAACCGCCTGTTACCCGGGGCACAGGCTTTCGTCGAATGGCTGCGCCGTCGCGATATGCGCTACATCTTCCTCACCAACAGCAGCGAGCGGTCGCCGCGAGAACTGCGCGAAAAACTGCTGCGCCTGGGAATCGACGTCGAAGAATCGCACCTGTATTCCAGCGCCCTGGCCACGGCCGCTTTCCTGAGCGAACAAAGGCCCGGCGGCAGTGCTTATGTCATCGGGCAGCCGGGTCTCAGCAACGCGCTCTACGACGCCGGCTATGCCATGAATGACTGCAACCCGGACTACGTGGTCGTGGGGGAAACCCCCAGTTACACCTACGACACCATCAGGAAGGCGGTGCAACTCGTACGTAACGGCGCCAAGCTGATCGGCACCAACCCCGACGTGACCGGTCCTGCCGAGGGAGGAGTCGTGCCGGCCTGCGGCGCCCTGGTCGCTCCTATCGAGATGTCCGCCGGGGTTAAAGCGTATTTCATCGGCAAGCCGAATCCGATCATCATGCGCACCGGGTTGTCCCTGTTGGGTTGTGCCGCCGATGAGGCGCTGATCGTCGGCGATCGCATGGACACCGACATCATCGCCGGCATTGAGTCGGGCATTCGCACTGTACTGGTGCTTTCCGGTGTAACTTCGGAGAGCGACCTGAAGCGCTTTGCCTTTGCCCCCAGCCACGTGCTGGGTGGTGTGGGGGAGGTTC
>JAQULY010000034.1 GCA_028718445.1 Kiritimatiellia bacterium | reverse complement strand
CACGTTGCTGACGGCATATCCTTGGGCATCGTAGCAGATGGCGCTTTGGCCGCCGTCCGGAGCGGTCCGGCCGGTGAGCCGCCCGTCGTCGTCGAAAACCGATACGACCGTGGCGCCAATGGGGTCCCGCTGCACCGTACGTACGCCATGGGCGTAGGCGAAGGTCGAGACGTGCCCGTCCGGCGAAATCTGGTTGGTGACCTGCCCAATGGCATTGTAGGCGTTGAACAGGGAGAATGCGGATCCGGGCTCGGTCTCGCTCAACAGCGCACCGTCGCTGCCGTAGGTCATCCTCCAGACACTGCCGGCCGCGTCGGTAACCGCCGTCAGGCACCCGGAGGGCGCGTACGCGTAGGACACCGAGCGACCGGCGCTGTCGGACACGGTGGAAACGCGCCCCCCGGACCAGGCGAAGGTCAGCTTGCCGCCGAAAGTATTGGAGGCGATCAGGAGATTGGTCTGGGTGCCGTAGGACATGCAGATGCGGTTTCCCGAGGCGTCCTCGACATAGTCGAAGTATCCGTAGGTATTGAATCGCCAGGTCGGTCCCAGGCGTTCGCTCAACACGTATGAGTTGTCGTTCGAGCGCACGAGCGTGGCAGTAACGCCTGGCGCGGGCACATAAGCCCCGTCGGGGGTGCGGACGAATGTCAACGCCCGGCCGCCGACCTCGATGGCCGCCGCACCCTCCACGAGCCGGTCGGTCCACCAGTAGGCGATCAAGCTCGCGACGGCCAGGTTCTTGGCATTCTCGCCCGCATCCAGTAGGTCGTTGACGACGGCGCAGGCGACAGCCGAGGCGGCGCACGCAGCCGGAGCGCCATGGCCCATGTAGGCGTCTGGATCGGCATACTTGTCCACCTTGAACGGAAAGCCGTAACTGGAGCCCTTGCCGAAGGGTCCGGCACTCGCGCGCCGCCGGGAATCGTAACGCCGGGTCAGCGACAGGGCCATGGGGCCCGCCAGCGCCAGATCGGTCCGTTCCGCCAGGAAGGCGCCCGCGCGGGTCTCGATGGGATCGGACATCGTGTATGATCTGGACGACGCGGAAGGCAAGGATATTGATGGATACGACTGACTGACCGACGCAGGGGGCGGCACGTATGGCACCGACGTATTCCCGCCGGCAAGCGGGCCGCCGATGATCATCGCCGTGGAGAACCCGCCGCCAGACGGTCCATAGTCCATATATGCGTAGCTGCTCCATTGGTTGAGCGTGATGGTCCCATCCTGGGGCAGCAGCACCTTCCGGCCGCTTGTCGGCGTCAGCGCCTGGTCCAGCGTCGTCAGCGTAGCGGCAGGATAGTGCACGAGGGCGCCTTTGACCGTCGACCAGTTGCTGCTGTTGGCAAGATAGATTGCTTTGTTGATGACGTTGGCCAGAAGGATGACGCGCACCGTGGAAACCGCGGGCCGGTCGACGCCATTGACCTGGTCGAGCACGGCGTGCTCGAGGGCGCTCGCAAAGAAACTATATGCCCTTAGTCGCCGCGTGTTGACCGTCGAATGAGTATAACAGTTCTGCATGTCCACATAAGGCGAGGTCGTCTGCGCGGCGAGTCCAATGTTGTAGAAGAAGCCGAAGTTCGATCGGTCGATGCGACCGTTAAACTGGCCGATCAGTGCCGTTTGCTCCAGCCATTGATGCCCCACAAACTGAAGCACGCGCGAGCGCAGACCGATGTCCGACGACGGCACGCCAGCGCCTAGCGCCTGCTCGATATCGGCGAGTGCCCGATCACGCATGCCACCCCCTGCGCAGCCGCCAAAGCCTACAGCGACGGTGTAGACATTCGCCAACGACCTGCCGATGGCATAGGTCTTTGCCAAGACGTTTGGAGCGAACGGGTTCGTTACCGTGAGCTTAAGCGAGTCGGCCGCCTGACTCGCGCCAGCAGGCTCCATGGCCAGTATGGCGTCGTCCAGGTGCAACACCGCCCTGGGATACGTTTGCACGGCATTGGTGAAGGACAGCCAAACACGACGGGAACCCAATTCGTCAAGCCATAGCGAGTTCGTGAAACCGACATGGCTGATCTGCAGGCTGTAACGCAGCGAATTCTTGAAGCTGTCGGACGAGGCCAGATAATCCACCGCGTTGCCACCGATAACACCGTGAAAGGTATTGGTATCTGAAGACAAGTCCTGTGGCACGATCGTGTCGTCTCCCATGAATTCCGTCGCGAGCGCTCGCGGCCCGCGCGTCTTCCAGCTATCCGCCAGCCTGGCCGTCAGCCTGTCCAACTCCGAGGCCAATCCCGTACACGACAGCCCCTGTACGCAGAGCGCGTTGGTCGTTCCACCCGCGGACGCAAGCAAGTTCGAGCGGCTGTAGTCCATGTCGGTCAGTATCGACTCGGAACGATCCGTAAGGCGACGCGGCTTGAATGAAGGATCCAGATCGTAAGTATGCCCGTCGAGCGTTAGTTGTACCCATAGGTGTTCGAGCCAGAGCGAACTGGTTTCCAGCGACGAACCGATGACACCTGTCAGTGGTATCGCGGTCATGCCGAAATTGGTGGCGGTTGCGTACCACACCCCCGCAACCGATCCGTTAGTACCGACGCCTGCCCATGACGCCGCGTCATAACCGTCTGCGGTCCCGGCTAGCGGCACCCTGAAGCCACCCTTGCTCACGTAGCGTATAGTGGACTCGGCGTAGCCCGACGCTCTGAGCAGCGCCAGCAGCAGAAAGGCCTGGTCGCCAGCGCTTCCTTCGCGGTCCAGCAGGGTTCGTTCAGGGCCGCGCAATAAGCCGCGACAGGGAGCGAATCGGATCTGGTCGCGAACGAAGAGATAGCAGCGCGCCCAGTTGCAGTCGAGTCCCCGCGCCGTTTCCCTGACAAGGTCATTGGAATTTGTCGCCAGGTAGAGCGAGAGGCCGACATTGAAGACATGCGATGTCGGATTGCCTGCCGGCACACGTGCAAGGGCTTCTACTATAGGCGGACAGAACTCGGCCGTAGCACCCAACGTTAACGGCTCGCCGTCTGGTTGCGGGTCCCATTGCGAATCGTCCAGCCCGGTTGTCAACCAGCCGGGACTATCCTCGTCAGGGATATCCGACGACACGGCCAGTTGTGCCATGCAGGCCGCCAAGACACAACAGACGATCGGACCACGCTTCATGGCTGGCTCCTTTCGTGCAGCGTGGCGAGGTTGCCGGCGGGGGTTGGCGGAGAGGCGATAGCGCCGCCCCCGGACCCGGCATAGGTGGCCGTCAGGCGGTCGTCGGAGTCGTAGTAGTAGCGGATGGTGGAGCTACCGCCGCCGGTGTTCCACTGAGTCGGATTGGTGCCGGCCAGCAACTCCTCGTCGTCGTCCATGCCGTCGGCATCGGTGTCGCGCAAGAGCGGTGCCAGGCCGTAACGGTAGATCTCGGCACGGTCCGCCACGCCGTCACCGTCGCTGTCGTAAAGCCCGGGATGCGTGCCCAGAGCGAGCATCTCCAACCCGTCCGCCAATCCGTCACCGTCCGTATCGATATCTCCGCGCGCACAATGGAGAAAGACCTGCGCGGCGTATTGCGGCACGATGGCCGGTGTAAAGGGATGCACGGCCTGCACCGTGCCGGCGTATTCCCACAGCGAAGCGACCGGCAGCGCGCCGGTCCAGAAGATGTCGACGGGCAGAGTGGATGGGGAATAGAGATCGAGGCTCACGGTCTGCGCGTCCGGGACGGCGATGCCGGCAAAGGCCACGCGGTTGGTGTCGGCAGGCAGGAAGGGGCCGGTGGGAGACGGCGTCTGGTTCGTCGCCGCTGCCGCCAGCGCGGCTTGGTAGGCGACGAATGTATCCGTTGGGATCAGTGTGAACTGCGCGGCGATGCGATGGCGATACCGTTCCGCGTACCATTCGGCGAGTTCTTCACCGTAGAGCCAGGTGGGCGGGTCGCCGTATGCGTCGCGCACCCACTGTTCGGGATCGAAGCCCACGGGTACGGCGTTCGTGTGGACGGTATTTGTGCCGGCGAAGGTCAGCCAGACGCGCTCGGTCAATTGCGTTTCCACGACGCGCAGACGCCAGGCCGGAAAGTCCAGCAAGAGAACCGGCGGCGTGTCGTTGGTCAGGCCGGGGAAGCCGTCCGGATCGAAAGGACGGGGAGGTTCGGCCAGCAGGAAGCCGCACGGTGTGGGCGGGTAGCAGGGGGCCGAAGTGCCTAGATCGTCGTAAAAGGCCGAAACGGCGGCGTCGAAGTCATCCCAGTCCGTCAGCGTCTCGACGGCCCACGCAGACGGCGTCAGCCACAATCCCGCACAACAACAAGCAACAAGCATCCCCCGCCGACAAACTGTCATCTTGCTCCTCCTTCTTGCTCCGTTCGAACCGCATACGAACGTGACAACATGCAACCACATATCGCGCCGGTGACACAAGCTGATTCTTTGACATCTGATTTTTTGAATCAAGAATGGCTTAGCGAGAAATGAGGGTGGAGCGAGAGAATCGAAGGAATCGAGGGGGCGGGATGAGTCAGGAAAAGCCTGCATCCCGACCCCTGACTCCCGGATGTGCGCGCATTGGCGGATGCGCCCCGCGCGACCGATTGGTTAGAGAGTAGCGCAAGGGACCTCGTAAGAGCAAGGGATGAAGCCGTCACGCCCCGCATCCGGAACGCCGGCAAGTGATTGCGCGCATCGGAGGATGCTCCCCGCGCAACACCGTGATTGCAGGTTAGTAGACTGGGAGTGTGAGAACAACGGCAGCGGTCGGGCGCGTGCCGGACGACTGGATGCGACGTGAGCCGACTAGAGTCGAGGGAAGGATGGGAGGGTGGCATGTGCCCCTGCCCCACGGGCCGGAATGTCACTGGCGCCCGTGGCGGGTGTGGTGAAGAAGTGGGTACTGCGGGAACTGCGGGGATGGTGGGACCGGAATGACCGGATTGACCGGAGGGGACGCAGGGTACGGACGGGAAGGAAGCGCGGTGCCGATTGTTAAGGTCAGGGCCTGCGAACCGAGTCTGTGGATTCTTCTGCTGCCCCAGGGCGGCGCCACCGGGCGAGAGCGGCCTGGCGGGCGGCAGCGGTGCGCTGGGCCTTTGAGAAGCCGCGCCAGCGAGCTGATCCGCCTTTTGCGCGCTTGTCGTCAGGCCATTCATGGCCGCATTTCGGGCATTTATTCATCGGCGACGCACACCTGGTCAATCGGCACCGTCTCAACGGGTTTGATAGGCCAATCGCAGATCAGCTCAATGAGGACACGATCCCCGTTCACTTCCCGCAGGATGAAGCGGAGAGATTCCTCGCCCTCTTGCGGTCTGCTGTACTTGACGACATCGTTTTCATTCATGGCACGATTATGCGTACTAGCATGCACAGAGTCAAGACGGAATGCAGGTGTCACTATATGAGATGGCTGGTTGAGTCCAGGAAGGAGGATGCTGCAACGGTGGACGTCGGAGTGGAGCGGCGACCGTAACGGCCAGTCTTCAAGGAATTGTCCGACCCCGCAGGCCGCACCGACGGACAATGGGCAGTGACCGCGGCGTGTCTGGGTAATGCTCTGCAGCCAACACAAGCTATGTTCGAGATTTCATTTCGTCTCTGCCACCCCACTGTATTGAGCCCCCGCAACCCGTGCCCCCTCAACCCGAGTGACCTCTGTACCTTCACGAAACCTTGCCATCCAGAAACTGATTGAGTTCTGTCAGGAAGACCTTTGACGGCCAAAGGGCACTATTCTTGGGCAACCGGTTTTCTGGGATGGGTCCGGTGATGGCGTCGAATGCAGCCATGTCGAACTTGGCCTTATGTGCAGCGTGGTGCACAGGGTTAGGAATCGCCACAACATAGGCATTCACCTTGTCGTCGAAAGAGAGGCGGAACACACCCTCGTCGAATGCCCAGTGGCATTGTTTGCTCAGGCAAAGACCGTTTGTGGCTGCGTCAAGGTCAAACCGGCTCCATGGCAGAATGTGGGCGACATCAACGCCGGCAGTCGTTGTTGCTTCTGTTCGTGGAAGTCTCTGCCCGGTGAACAGACAGCGTGAATCGTAGGCATCCCGGACCGTGCTCCTGAAAGTGTTAGCTGAAGCACCCCGCACCGCCGCAAGACGCCATTGTCTGACGCGTTCAATGCGTGCCTCTGTTGGATTCACGTGGACTTCTTCCGCAAAAGTCTCGTCGGTAACCTCGGCAGAAATGTCTCCAGTGGAAGGTGCGTTCATTCGGCCTAGTTTGTAGTGTGCTTCGAGTAGCGGCAACATGTCAGTGTCAGGCTTCTTTAGTGTTGAGTGCAGTGCCGCGAAAGCGCCAATCAACTGGTCTTGGGTTGCTGTTGGCGAACTAAACGCGGTCGCGTGCGCACGCACCGCGGAGGCAATCTCATCTCTGTCCGGTGATGCGGCGGTCCACACGCGGAGGACGCGTGCCATTCTTTCAGCAAAACTGATGTCGAGGCGCACGTCGTCGGCATTCTCGATCCTTATGGTTACTGGGCATATCAACACCCCTCCCCCTCGCTTAACGGCGTCTATCCGGACTGTCTGGACAACGAACTGTTCCCAGCTTAACACGTTGGTTCCGCGAGTCTCGTGGCGTTCACGTCTCGGTTTTGGCAACATCATTGCCGCCGCAATGAGGGCAGATGGATGGGCGTTTCTCGCTTGGCGTGTCAACCGAATGCGTGGTTTCCCATCCTTCAGTACGCAGGTGCTGTATGCGTTGATCTCCATACCTGGAAGTATCTCTATGAAAAGGGGCAGTCCAAACAGGTCGTGGACGTGCAGATCTCCTTGGCGACCGGCCAGTTCGTATTCGCCACGGCCTCCACTTGGTCTCAGTGTGATATTCATGTCCTTCACTCCTTCCTTTCCGCGAGATAGTTTCGAATTCTGTGGGCCAACCACTCAGCGACCGGGGGTGTCACAGCATTGCCGAGTGCGTGGTAACGTAACGAGTCAAGGTCGTCATCTGTTGTGGTGCCTGTTGGCGGCACAGTCCATCCGTTCGGAAAGCCCATCACTCCTTCGCACTCCTTCGGTGTCAGGCGACGGACCTGCCCTTTCTTGGGATATGGGACGTATGTCCGGCTCCAGTCCGTGCCGGTGTGCCGGGCGGAGCAAGCATAGAGGCAGTACGCTATGGTCTGGTAGACTGGGCCGTCTCCATCATCTTCTCCAATGCTTTTCTTAAATGGGGAAAGAGTGGTCTTCCCATTTGGTTTGCCCTTCTCAGCATCCCCTTCGCCGCGTTCGGCTTCAAAAAGTATTTGTGCGGGACCGTGGATGTCTCGATGACACCCAACAATGTAGACTCTTTGACGTGATTGGGGGACTCCGAAGTTTTTGCTGTTAAACACACGCCAGCCGACAGAATACCCGAACTCGGCCAGCGTCCCGATGACGGTACGGAAATCTCTTCCTTGGTGTGAGCTGAGGAGGCCTGCAACGTTTTCGAGTAGAACAACTCGGGGGCATGCTTCTCCAATGAGGCGAGCAAAGTCATGAAAGAGTCCAGATCGCGTTCCTTTAAGCCCTGCTCTCTCGCCCATTCGCGCCAGCGAAACATCTTGGCATGGGAATCCCCCAGCCCAAACGTCGGAAACAGGTATGTCTGCACTTGTGATCTCCTTGATGTTGGTGCGGCGCGGGACATCCGGCCAGTGTTTCTTGAGGATTGTTAAGCAGAACTTGTTGATCTCGCACTGGAATGTTGTCTTGAACCCGGCTCTTTCAAACCCGAGGTCAAGGCCACCAATTCCAGAGAACAAGGATGCAACAGTCGGCGCGTCCGTGTGTTTCGACGGATTCGGGGAATAGGTGGGCGATTGTTCGCGTATCGCTTGTTGCCACTTGCGTGGCGATTGGCGATGCGTCTTGCGTGGTGATGTGGTCTTCTGTGTTTCCGTCGACATTGCGGTTTTGCTGCTATTGCTAACGTTCGGTGGCACGTGTTGTCAACGCTTTCTTCAGTCTATGTGTGACGGCTTCCTGTGACGCCAATTGGTGATGCCAGAACCGTATGACGCGCCAACCCTTTGTTTTGAGGCATCGATGCACTTTCCTGTCTCTGGCCTTGTTGTTTGTGATCTTCCTTCTCCAGTACGCCTGATTGGTCTGTGGAATCCTCATGTGGCGGGGGCAACCATGCCAGAAACAACCGTCAATGAAGATAGCCACACGTTGTTTTGGGAAGGCAACATCGGGTGTGCCCGTCATCCGGTAATGTCGCCGCCAGCCAGTGATGTGGGCCGATCTGAGTATGGCGACGAACCGCCCTTCGGTCTCCTTGTTGCCGCGAGAATGGATACCTCGCATGATCTGGGACCTCTTCTCCTTTGTGAACATGTCTGCCATAGATCACGCCGGTTGGGCGGGTTTGTCGTAGGGTTTCTGTGACTTGATCATAGCGACGGCAAGAGACGCGGCAGGGTTTGATCCGTAGTCGTTGAGGAAGCGCGCCGCAATCCGGCTTGCCTGGAGTTGTTGTGGTGGCAGGTCGAAATACGCGGCGATTGCTTTGCATTGGGTTTCGGTCGGGAGGCGTTGGCCAAGTTCAATCTTGCTGAGGTGGGCGGTGTCCATCTCAACTGCGGCAGCGACAGCCCGGATGGGGAGATGGCGCGATTGGCGCAACTGGCGGAGCCAGGCACCAAGCGGTAGGGCGGCGGCCGGCGTGGACGTAGGACGGCTAGACATGGATCGTCATTGTGCATGGCCGTTGGCGGCGCGACAAGGGAAAACGTGCGTGCAGGAGGGGGAGACGCAGGACGCAGGAGGAAGGACGCAGGAGAGATCGAAGGAATCGAACGAATCGAGGGAATCGAAGAGGGCTGGGCTGCGGCGCGGAGGTGGGGTGCGAGAGTGGGTACTGTCGGGACTCCCGGTACAGCCGGTACGGCCGGGCCCGCTTTCGCCGCTGGCGCGGCTATGGCGCGGCGATCCGCATAGGGCGGATCGAACTGCCAGAAACGCTCAACGCTGAACGCTCAACTCTCAAGGGCCTCCCGTTCGGCGGAGAAAGAATAATTAGAGTACCAAAAAACGGGGGCGCGAGGGAAGCCGGAAAAGATCGCGATAAATGTGGATTTCGGTTGATTTTCGCGAGAAGCGGGGGGTAGGCTATTTCTGGTTTGGCAGGCGGCTTGTGGCCGCCCGCGGGGCCGCGAAGCGTGCCGGTATCTGGTCTCGGCCGGCGGGGCGAATCCGAATCGGGATGACCGCTTGGGCAACGACAGCAACTGGCACGCAAAGCACGATTTCCTGTGGATCGGTGGCGACACCAGCAACGAGGCATGGACACAACCAGAAACGGATCCTCCTAGCAGGGAAAGCACGCGATAGAACGGTTTTTCCGGTGAAGCGGCGGCGCAACGGTAGCTTGCGGCCATAAAATGCCCTTCGCTGAGCGGGAGGAGTGTCAGGTCCATGGCCGAAACGCCGTCGCGGAACCATCCGTGTGGGACGTGCAACGCGGACCCCAGGCCAAACCGGGGCGCCTACAGGGCGCCGAACGGGGGGCGGGGATGAAGAGCGTGTTGTGGCCGGTCCGCTACGGGTTCAAGTATCCGGCGGGTCGCACGGTGGGTCGCCTGGAGGCGCGACTTCGGACGCTGGCGCCTGAATGGCCGGGCTGGCAGGGCTTCCCCTGGAGAGTGACGCGCAATCTGCAGCGTCACCTAGGACGGCATCCACTGAACTTCCATTATCTGATGATGCAGCGGTGCGTCATGGGGTATGCGGCGCATCTGCTGTTGACGGAGAAGTTCTTCGACCGGCTGGCGGTGTTCTCGATGCTGATCCGCGAACAGTGCGAGGTGGCGGGGCTGTTGCGGGGTTTGTTGGTGGAGGCGTTTCGCTTTGAAATGCGGGCCACCGGAAGGCCGTACATCCTCGACGCGACGGGGCCGGAGGATGGGCATTGTCATGTGGCGGCGCGCGAACTCGAGCGGCGGCGGAAGGGGTTCCGCAAGAACATTGAGGAGGCGGCGCGGGAGTTTGTGGCGATATTGAATCTGGCGAGTCAGACAGACGATCTGGACGATCGGATACTGGGGCATTCGCTGCGGTATTGGCTACGCGGGGCGGATATGCCTTTGGAGAGGTCGCTGGAGGTGCTGATGGAGGAGACGGCGGAGGGGATCGCGCTGACGCCGTGCCGGCGGGAAATGCAGGCGTTTATCAAGGCGCGAAAACCGGTGCCGCGGATAGTGCTGCCGCGGTGCGAGTGGGAGGGGGAGGAGGAGGCTGAAGACGAAAGGCTGAAGGCTGAAGCGGGAGAGGGAATCTCTCACAGAGGGCACGGAGACACAGAGGGGGGAGAGACGGTCGGGCGGTCGGACGGTGAGGCGGTGGGCGTCGGGACGGAAACACCTGACAAGAACGTTCCACGCTCAACGCCGAACGCTCAACCTTCAACAGCGGCGGAGGCGCCGCAATCTGAGGAGGGGGGACAGGATGGCATTGGAAGCATGCGGGATAGGCAGGCGAAGGCAGGACGGCACAACGCGATTGTGAAGGATCGCAGTGACAGGCGCGTTGTCCGGGGAGAGGTTAGGCGGATCATGGGGGCGGGACTGTCGCAGACGGAGGCATGCCGGCAGGTGGCGGAACAAATGCGCAAGGGTTACGCCGGCGCACACAAGCTGACGATGAAGTACGATATCAGCGCGTTCGAGGCGACGGCATCCGTGGTGCGGCGGGTCTACGTGGCGAAGTGGTGATGCGTAACGGCGTTACGTAACGACGTTACGTGACGTGACGGACAGGCGCGGCAACCGACGAAAATAAACGGTCGTATTCCTTAGGGAATACGGCCGTTTTTTGTTTGCGGCGTTACGTAACGAAAATTTCGAGAGGAGGTTTTGTTATAGGAGAGACGCGAAAATCGTGAGGCGGCGAGACGGCAAAAGGGGACGGATGGGACGCAGGGGACGGATGGTGGGTGACCGGGTTGACCGGGTTACCCGAAATGACGGGGAGTGAAAGCAATGACCTTGACGGAAGAAATCATGCAGGCGGCGCTGGGGGCGCCGGATGAGCGTAAGGCGGACGCGCTGCGAGTGCTGCGGGGCGAGATGCCGGCAGCGGGCGCGGGGGGTTACGGCGTAAGCCGGGGGCCGCTGCTCCTGGGCATGGGCGCGGGGGCGAAGCTCCTGGGAGTCAGCCGCGGGACGCTCTGGCGGGCGATGCGAGCGGGACGGATTCAGAAGGTGGAGCTGTTCCCGGGGTCGTACCGGGTGCGGCGCGAAGAGCTCGAGGCGGTGGCGGCCGGGAAGCTCGGTCTGAGCGGGTATAAGTCGAAGCGGGGAAGGCCGAAAAAAGTGGGAAAGGCTGAAGGCTGAAGGCGGAAGCGGAAGTGTCTCGCGCAGAGGCGCTGAGGGGCGGAGGGGAGAGAGGGTGAGGCGGTCGGACGGTCCGACTGTCGGGTGGTGGGGGAGAAAGAGACATGAAAGAGATGCTGACGGCGACGAGGATGGCGACAGTGTTGGCGTGCCCGAGAAAGCACTACTGGCGTTACGAGGTGGGGTTGCACGCCGTGACGGATGGCATGGCATTGCGGTTTGGCACGGCCTGGCACGCGACCATGGAGGGGCGGTGGCAGGGACTGGCACCGGAGGATGCGTTGCTGGCGGCAGTGAAGGACCAGACCTTCGATGAGATCACGGTCGCGACCCTGGTCGGTTTGCTGGGTGCGTACTACGCGCGCTACGCCGACGCCGAGGTGGTGAAGGAACTGCACGCCGAGGTGGAGTTCCGGTTGCCGCTTGCCGGGTCACGCACGTTTGACGCCGCAGGGAAGATAGACGGACTGGGGGTGCTACAGGACGGCCGGCTGGCCCTGGTCGAACACAAGACCTGCGGCACCGACATCGCGTCCGACAGCGACTACTGGCTGCGGCTGAGGTTCAACCAGCAGGTCTATCAGTACGTCCTGGCGGCGCGGGCGCTCGGTTGGGATGTGCAGTTGGCGATCTATGACGTGACCCGTAAGCCGGCGATCCGCCAGAAGCAGGGGGAGACGGCCAGTGAGTTTGGAGACCGCCTGGCCGCGGATGCCAAGGAGCGGCCGGAGTTCTATTTCGCGCGGCGGGAGGTGCCGATACTCGATCAGGATCTGGCGGAATTCGAGGTGCAGCGGCTGGCGCTGTCGAAGCAGATTCTCTTCTTCCGGGCGGCCGCGCGGAGCGCGCGGCGACCGGAGCACGGGTGGCCGCGGAACTGCGGGGAAATGACGTGCAAGTGCTGCGAGTTCGAGCGGTTCTGCATGGCGAACGTGTCGGTGGATGTGGGCAATCCGCCGGCGGGATTCCGGGTGGGTGCGGCCAATCCGGAGTTGGCGGGGATGTGAGCGGCTTCCTTCGCTGGCGCTTCGGGGCGCCGCGTAAAGAGGGGGTTTTCTGGGGCAGAGCAGTATAGGCACTTTTCGGCAGAAAGGCACAGAGGGGCAGAGAAAGTGTGTGGGTGTGGGAGTGTGTGAGTGCGTGGGTATGGGAAAGGATGAGAGGAAATGAGTGCGATGAAAGAAATGACGGTAAGCGGGATGGGCGGGCCGGTGCCGGTGAGGCGTGTGGCGCCGATGGCGCCGATGGCGCCGGCGGCGGCGCGCCGCAACGTGCAGTTCGGCAAGGTGGCGGCGACGGGCGGGCACCGCGTGGTGCTCTATGGGCCTGGCGGCATCGGCAAGACGACGCTGGCCGCGCAGTTGCCGGGGCCGGTGGCGTTCATCGACCTGGATGAGAGTCTGCCGCGCCTGCATGCGCAGTTCGACGCGGCGGGATTGTCCGGGAACATCCTGCCTGTGAGCGGGGTGGCCGACTGGCAGACGTTGCGCGACGCGTTGCAGGCCGATGGGTGGGACAGCGTGAAGAGCATCGTCATCGACACGGCGACCAAGGCCGAGGAGATGGCGGTCGCGTTCACGCTGGCGAACACGCTCATGGAGGGCGGGAAGAAGGCCGGGAGTGTCGAGGGGTACGGGTATGGCAAGGGGTATGGGCATGTGTTCGACACGTTTCTGCCCCTGCTGGCGGACCTGGACCGGCACTGCCGCGCCGGCCGCAATGTGGTGCTGATCTGCCACGACTGCACGGCGAATGTGCCGAACCCGGCGGGCGAAGACTGGTTGCGGTACGAGCCGCGGTTGCAGTCCCCCACCTCGGGCAAGGCCAGCATCCGCCTGCGGGTGCGCGAGTGGGCCGACCACGTGCTGTTCATCGGTTACGACGTGGATGTCGGCAAGGATGGCAAGGGGCGGGGCGCGGGGACGCGCACGCTCTACACCTCGGAACTGCCGCACTGCATGGCGAAATCGCGGTCCACGCAGGAAGTGATTCCGGTGGAAGGCGACGGGGCGGCGGTGTGGGGTGCTGTGATCCGGTAGGGAGCAGTGGGCAGCCGCCTTCGCTCGCGCAGCGAGCTACGGCGCGCCAAGGTGGGCAGGAAAACAATGCCTCGCGCGGAGGCGCAGAGGCGCAGAGTCAGAGGAGAAACGTGATGAACATTCAGGATGGGACATATGCGGCGCGGCCGGGTGCGGCCAGCGTCTACGAGTCGGAGAAGGGCGCGTTGGTGTTGGCGCTCGTGGTGAAGATCGAGAACGGGCCGGAGTTGAAAAGCTACCACACGTTGGCGAACCGGGACGGTTCGATCAACACGCGGACGGTTGACAACCTGAAGGCGTGGTCCGGGTGGGACGGCGTGGACCCCTTCTGGTTCATGGAGAACGACCTATCGGCCGCGGAGGTCGAGGTCGTGATCGCCAATGAGCCGGGGTTCACGGACCCGAGCAAGATGTTCCCGAAGGTGAAGTGGGTGAATCCGCCGGGCGGGGGCGGCGGGAACAAGATGCCCGAGTGCGCCGACAGGCGCGCCGTACTGGCGAAGTACGGGGCGAAGTTCCGGGCGGCGGCCGGCGGCGTGCCGATCGCGCCGGTGGCTGCTGCGCGGAAGGCGGAAGTCGGAGATCCGAGGTCAGCGGGAGGTCCGCCGGCCGTCCGGCCGGTTCCAGTCCGGCCGGCGCCGGTCCGGCCGGCGCCGTCGGTGGCAACGCAGGCGGGGGCCTGGGCGCGGTTGTGCGCGCTGGGCGCGAACCTGACGCAGGAGCAGCGCGAAGAGATCTGGTTCGCGGCCGTGGACGCCACGGGCATGGATCAGGTGGACATGACGCCGGCGGGGTGGGCGCAGGTGCAGGGCGCGATCGAAGCGCGCTTTGCGGGCGGTCCGGGCGCGGTGCCGCTGTCCGTGCGGGGCGTGGCCGCAGGGCCGGTGGCGGTGGTGGATGAGGAGAACGTGCCGTTCTGACCCGCCTTCGCCGCGGCTACGGCGCGGCAAGGGTGCGGGTTGTGATTCTGGAAGGTCCGGGGGGTGCGCATCCGGGGCAAAACGCGCGGGGGAGTGATGTCATGGCAAAGATCGTGCATGTTCAGGTCGACAAAGTGCGGACCGAGGGGTTGCAGGCGCGGGCGGCGGTGAACCAGGAGGTGGTTCGGGAGTACGCCGAGGCGGCAACGGGGGGCGGCGCCACGTTGCCCCCCATTGTGGTCTTCCGCGATGAGCTGAAGAACCTGTGGATCGGTGACGGCATCCACCGCCTGGCCGCGGCCAAGAGCATCGGGCAGAAGACGATCGCGGCCGACGTGCGGGAGGGCACGCGGGTAGATGCCCTCCGTCACGCGCTCGGGGCCAACGGTCTACATGGGTTGCGGCGGACGACCGCCGACAAGGCGCACGCGGTAAAGATGGCCTACGAGCACCGGACGGAACTGGGGCTGCCGGACGTGCCGGCGGCGAACCTAATTGCAGAGATTGTTGGGGTTTCTCACACATTCGCGTCAAGTCAACTTGCCACGGTGGCAAGTTGGCGGGATGCCACGGCCCGCACCGGGGCAGACGGAAAGACCAGGGATTTGCCGCCGATCCCCACCCATCAACTTGCCACGGTGGCAAGTTGGCGGGGTGCCGCGGCCGGGACCGGGGCGGATGGAAAGCCCCAGGAATTGCCGCCGATTCCCACGAGGCGGCCGGCGCCGAAAGCAGTGAGCAGCGAGCAGTCGGCAGCGAACGGCGGGGATCCTGAACCGCGACGGGCGGCGGGGGGTGTGGACGGGGGGCCGGTGGATGAGCTCGGGAAGCATATCCCGGCCGACCTGTTGCCGGTCTGGAATCGGCGGCAGGAGATGCAGGACGCGGCCACGGCGATCAGCCGGATCCGCGTGGCGATCCAGAAGGCGCAGGACGGGAACGACCCGTTGTGGGGGGAGATCAACTACTCGTCGATCCTGATCAAGTTGTCGGCGGCGTTTGCGGAAATCACCGGGGCGAAGCCCTGGTGTGTGTGCCCGATGTGCCAGGGGATCGGGTGCCGGGCCTGCAAGCAGCGGGGGTTGCTGGGGCAATACCGATACGACAACGCGATTCCGAGGGAGTTTAAGCAGTGAAGCTGAGACCATATCAGGAAGAGGCGGTGGCGGCCGTGTTGCGGGAGTGGCAGGAGAAGACCAGCACGTTGCTGGTACTGCCGACCGGGACGGGCAAAACGATCTGTTTTGCCGACCTGATCCGGCGCATCCAGCCGCAGCGTGTGATGGTGCTGGCGCACCGGGAAGAATTGATCTTCCAGGCGCAGAAGAAGATCGCGGTTGTGACCGGGTTGGACGTGCAGGTCGAAATGGGCGAGTTTCGGGCCGACCTGCAGGGGCTGGCCGGGGCGCCTCCGGTGGTGGTGTCCAGCATCCAGACGCACTGTTCGGGGGGCGACGGCGGCGGGCGCATGACGAAGTTCGACCCGCTGGCCTTCGGCGCCCTGGTGATCGACGAAGCGCACCACGCCACGGCCAGCACGTACCGTCGCGCGATCGACTGGTATCGGCGCAACCCGGCGTTGAAGGTGTTGGGGGTGACGGCCACGCCTGACCGCGCCGACGAGGAGGCGTTGGGGCAGGTCTATGAGTCGGTGGCCTTCGACTTCGAGATCCTGGACGCCATCGAGGGCGGTTGGCTCGTTCCGATCGAGCAGCAGATGGTGCAGGTCGATGGATTGGATTTCTCCGGCGTCCGCACTACAGCGGGCGACCTGAACGGGGCGGACCTGGCCGAGATCATGGAGTTCGAGAGGAACCTCCACGGGATCGCCGACCCGACGATACAGATCTGCGGCGACCGGCGCGCGCTGGTGTTCGCCACATCCGTCGTGCAGGCCGAACGCCTGGCGGAGATCTTCAACCGTCACCGCGAAGGCAGTGCGGCCTGGGTTTGTGGCAAGACTGACAAGGATGTGCGGCGGCAGATGTTGGTCGACTTCGCCGGCGGGAAGGTGCAGTTCGTGGTCAACGTCGGGTGCCTGACGGAGGGGTTCGACGATGCCGGCGTCGAGGTGATTGTGATGGGCCGGCCGACGAAAAGCCGGTGCCTCTACGCGCAGATGGTGGGGCGCGCGACACGGCCGGCGGAGGAGATCGCGCACGCGCTGAACGACGAGGCGCACGACGAGGCGCGGCGCGGGCTGATCGCGTCGAGCCGGAAACCGAAGTGCCTGGTGGTGGACTTTGTGGGGAACTCCGGCAAGCACAAGCTCTGCACGACGGCGGACATCCTGGGCGGCAATGTGAGCGACGAGGCCGCGGCGATGGCGCTCAAGAAGGCGCGCGAAGGCGGTGGGCCGGTCAACATGGCGAAGGAGTTGGAGGCCGCGCAGGCCGAACTCGAGCGCCGCCGGCAGGCGGAGGCCGCGCAGCGGGCCCGCCTGGTGGCGCGCGCGAACTTCCGGGTGTCGAGTGTGAACCCGTTCGACGTGTTCGACATCACGCCGCGGCGCGAGCGCGGATGGGACCGGGGCAAGCAGTTGTCCGAGAAACAGCGGGCGCTGTTGCTGAAGAACAAGATCGACCCGGATGCCCTGCCCTACCACGAGGCGAAACAGATTCTGGACGAGATGTTCCGGCGGTGGGACTACGGGTTGTCCACATTCGGCCAGACCAAGGTGCTGAAGCGGGCGGGGGTTGTGGCGCCGATGCGCCGGGATGAGGCCAGCAAGGCGATTGACAGGATCGCCGAACAGCAGGGCTGGGCGCGCCGCTCGGCGTAGCCGGGCGGCGTGCCTGGTTCCTGGTTCTTGGTTCGTGGTTCTTGGTTGGGAGTGATCATGGCGGCGGCGATGAGACAGTGGGTGCGTGTGACGCGGCAGGAGCCGTGCGCGATCTGCCATAAGCCGGACTGGTGCACGTTTACCAGCGACGGGCAGTTTGCGTGCTGCATGCGCGTGGAGAGCGCGCGGCGGGTGCGCAACGGCGGGTGGTTGCACCGGTTGGCGGCGGCGCCGGCAGAGGTCGGGCGGACCCTGCCGCCGCCGTGTGACCGGAAATTGGCGCTGGACTGCGGCGCATACCACGCGGCGTTGCGGCGGCGGTGGGACTGGCGGTGGTGCGACGGGTTCTCGCTCGACCTCGGCGTGGACATGGCGGCGCTGGAGGCGCTGGAGCCGGCGTACGACGGTGTGAACGAGGCGTTCGCCTTCCCCATGCGCAACGGCGACGGCGGCGTGTGCGGGATCCGTTTGCGCGCCCGGAACGGGCGCAAGTGGTCCGTGCGCGGGAGTTGTGAGGGGCTTTTCTTCGAGCGGGACCTGAGCGTCCGCGATGACCTGGTGGTCTGTGAAGGGCCGACCGACACCGCGGCGGCGCTGACGCTGGGGCTGTGCGCGGTCGGGCGCCCCTCCTGCAGCGGCGGCAACGACGCGTTGGCGGCGTTGGTGCGGCGCCTGGGGGTGCGGCGTGTGACCTTGGTGGCCGACCA
Organism: Kiritimatiellia bacterium; assembly: GCA_028718445.1. Lineage (GTDB taxonomy): Bacteria > Verrucomicrobiota > Kiritimatiellia > RFP12 > JAAYLN01 > JAQULY01. The sequence continues at coordinate 2,290 of JAQULY010000034.1, read as the reverse complement.
CGACGCGCCGCACCGGCGGCCGGACGGGTCGGTCTGGTATCCGGGGCGCGATGGCGCCGCGGCGATGGCGCGGGCGTTGCGTCGCGCCTGGCGGATGGTCATGCCGCCGGCCAAGAACTTGAGAGCGTGGTTGCACGAGGGCGCCACGCGGGAACAGTTCGATGCCCTGGCGGCGTCGGCAACCTGGAGGCTGGGATAGCTATGGCCGGTGACTTTATTCGTTGGCAGAAGAACCTGCAACACAAGCCGGAGGTCGGGCAGATCGCGCGGGCAACCGGGTTGGATGTGTTCTCGGTCAGCGCGCGCCTGATGGTGATCTGGTGCTGGGCGGACGAGATCACTACGAACGGTGTGGTGGAAGGCGCCACCCGCGAGCAGGTCGACGTGTTGGCCATGCACACGGGGTTTTGCGCGGCCATGGAGGCGTGCCGGCCGCATGGATGGATCATGGTCGACAAGGACGGCGTCTCCTTCCCGAACTACGACAGGCACAACGGCCAATGCGCCAAGAAGCGATTGGCCGAGGCGCAGCGGGTGCGGTGGTGGCGTGAACAACAGAAGATGAAACGGTGTATGTAACGCGTACGGTACGCGTACGAACCGCTACGTGTAACGCGTACGGTACGCGTACGAACCGTTACGCGTACGCCGTTAGAGAAGAGAAGAGGAAGTATACCCATAAGGTAGAGGTATTAGGAGGTAGGGAGTAGAGCAGGTAGAGGGTAGAGCAGGTAGAGCAACAGAGGGTAGAGCAGGTAGAGCAACAGAGGGTAGAGCAGGTAGAGCAACAGGGGGCAGAGCAGGCAGTGGGTAGTGGGCTGAGCAACATGGAAAACGGCAAACAGGAAGAGGTCGGGTATGGGAAGCATGAGTAAACGTAAGGGTGCGGCCGGCGAACGGGAAGCGGCGGAGAAACTGAACGAGGTGCTGGGGACGAAGTTCCACCGGGGGCGGCAATACCACGGCGGGCCGGAGTCGCCAGACCTGGCCGGCGATCTGCCGGGGCTGCACGTGGAGGTGAAGCGGTGCGAGCGGCTGAGTCTGTACAAGGCGATGGCACAGGCGCGGCGGGATGCGTCGGTGGATCAGGTGCCGGCAGTGATGCACCGGGCGAACGGCAAGCCGTGGGTGGTGGCGGTGTGCGTCGAGGATCTGATTCGGCTGCTGGATGTGGTGGATGGATGCCGGGGGAAGGCTGAAGGGGGAAGGCTGAAGACTGAAGGGGGAAGCGGTGAGACGGTAGGCCTGTCGGACGGTGAGACGGTGGGGCAATAAGGCGGAGGTGGGATATGCAGTGTCATAAATGTCAGCATGCGGCGGAAATACGGGCGGGGAAGTGGAGGAAGGTTCCCTGGGGTCGGACGCCGTGCGCGGGGTGCACACTTGACGCGAGCGGGAGCTTTGCCGTGGAGTACCGCGATTACCTGGCGGCAATCGGGCGGACGGACGGCTATGCCGTTGAGGCGCAGCCGGACGAGGGCCAGCGTGAGACCCTGCCGATTGATGTGCTTGGAAAGATGGTGGCGGGATTGCTGTCGCTGTCTCCCATGATGCTGGAGGTGGTGCTGCGCAGGTACCAGGGGCAGTCGTATCGGCAGATCGCCAGTAGTCGGGGCGTGACGGCGTCGGCGATAGAAACGCGGCACTGGCGCGCGTTGCAGCGGTGGCCGGCGCTGCAGGCGATGTTTGGACTGAAGCGGACGTTGGGGAGGAGGCGCAAAAAGAGGGGCGCGGACGCCACACGCACGGCGGGCGGGGCGTTTGGTGCAGGCGGGAAAGGCGGGAACAGGAGGAAAAGGGGCGAAAATGAGGGTGCGGGGGCGGCAGGGAACAAGGAGGTAACAGGGGGCGGGCAGAGAGATAGCAGGGCGATATGAAGAGTTATCAAGTGGATGCCCCCCCTGCCCCCCCGTGTGGGAACCGCCGGCGCCGAAGGGCCGGCGGTCAGGCGTTGGGGGAAAGTGTTTCGTGGCCGATGCGCCGCCGATGGAACCGCCGGCGCCGCAGGGCCGGCGGACAGGCGTTGGGGGAAAGGGTTTTTCCGGCGCGCATGCGCCGGCGCTTACGGGATGTCGAGGCGGTCAAGGAGGGGCTGGATGTCGGGGGCAAGAATGCCGTGGCCGAGGCCGTTGCGGTAGATGGGGAGGCCAGCGGCAAGGAGGCGGGCGGTGTCGGCCGGGGGGATGCGAAGGGCGTAGGCGCGGGGTTCGTCGTGGATCAGAACGCGGATGCCGGCGGAACGGAAATGCAGGAGGCGGTCGAGTTGATCGGAGAGGAAGCGAAGCTGCTG